>NZ_SSDM01000322.1:0-1276 GCF_004794375.1 Microbacterium sp. K35
CGTCGGCGACGGCCGGCGAGGCGCTGGAGGCGCTCGCGCGCGACGGCGCCGACCTGACCGCGGAGGTGGTCGCGGCGATCGCGGCGGGAGAGGCGCGGGCGGTGCCGCAGGAGGGCGAGCCGACGTTCGCGGCGAAGCTGAGCCTGGCGGACGGACTCCTCGACTTCACGCAGCCCGTGTCGTCGGTGTTCGCACGGTTCCGTGGGGTGACGCCCGAGCCCGGCGCCCACACGACGGTGGACGGGCAGCGCCTGAAGATCCTCGCCGCCGAGCCCGCGGCCGGGGAGGAGCAGTTGCCTCCCGGCGTGCTATCGGGCACCAGGACGGCGCTGCTGATCGGCACCGCGACCGCGCCCCTCGCGGTGACCCGCGTGCAGCCGGCAGGCAAGGGGGCGATGAACGCCGCCGACTGGTGGCGGGGCCTGCAGGGCGGCGAGCGGCGGGCGGGATCGTGAGCAGGCAGGAGCGACACCAGCACCCGGGGGTCCGCCGTCCCCGACCCGCAGCGCGCACCGACGAGCGCGGGCCCCGGCGGACGGTGCAGCCGGCGCGGCTCGTCGCCTACGAGGTGCTGCGGGCGGTGTCCGACTCCGACGCGTACGCCAACCTCGTGCTTCCCCCGGCGATCGCGGAGGCCGGGCTGGACGCGCAGGACGCGGCCCTCGCCACCGAGCTCACCTACGGGACGCTGCGCCGCCGAGGCACGTACGACGCGGTGATCGCGGCGGCCGCGGATCGCAGCACCTCCTCGATCGATCCGGCCGTGCTGGACGCACTGCGGCTCGCGGTCCATCAGCTCCTGGCGACCAGGGTCGCCTCGCACGCGGCCGTGAACGAGTCGGTGAACCTCGTGGCGACGCGGGCGGGCCGTGGCGCGGCCAGTTTCGCGAACGCGGTGCTGCGTCGCGTGGCGCGCGAGTCGCCCGGGCAGTGGATGGAGCGCATCGAGGCCGAGGCGCGCTCCGACGATGAGCGTCTCGCCCTCCGCGCGGCGCATCCGGTGTGGGTCATCCGTGCACTGCGGCGCGCACTGGCGGCCGAGGGCAGGGTCGACGAGCTCGACGCCCTGCTCGAGGCCGACAACGCGTCGCCCGAGGTGACGCTGGTGGCCCTCCCCGGGCTCGCGCAGCCGGGTGAGCCCCGTCGCCCGTTCGCGCCGACCGCGTTCGCGTCACCCGGGGGCGACCCTCGTCGTCCGGTCGCGGAGTCCGCCGGCACGGTGCGCGTCCAGGACGAGGGGTCGCAGCTCGTCGCCCTCGCGCTGGCCGCCGCGGCA
>NZ_SSDM01000323.1:0-3509 GCF_004794375.1 Microbacterium sp. K35
GGGCCACGCGGCGCACGGCCGTGAGTGCGGGCGGGGCGGAGGCGTGCCCGCCGTCGCCGCGCGCCGAGAGCCGCAGCGTCATCACGCCCTTCTCGCCGACACCGATCATCGCGGCACGCCCGGGGACGAAGGGCAGCGGTGCGTCGACGACCGCCCCGCCCTCGTCGACCACGAGCCACGGCACGATGCCGCGGTCGCGCAGCACCCGCGCGATCTCCTCGGCCGCCCTCCCGTAGGTCTCCTCGTTCCCGCCGAACGACAGGTACACGTCGCGCGGCGGACGGAAGCCGTCGGTCAGCAGGTTCTCGACGGCCTCGAGCACCACGATCAGCGGCCCCTTGTCGTCGAGCGCCCCGCGGCCGTGCACCGAGCCGTCGGCGATCACCCCCGCGAACGGCGGGTGGGTCCAGGCGTCGCTCTCGTCGACCGGGACCACGTCGTAGTGCGCCATCAACACGACGGGTCCGCCCGTCACCGCTCCCGTGCCCGCCCAGTGGAACAGCAGCCCCAGGTCGGTGTGCCGCTCGAGGGTCAGCTCCGCGTGCGTGCGCGGGTACAGCTCGGCGAGCAGCGCCGCGAACTCCTCGAACGGCGCGAGGCCGCGTTCGTCCAGCTCCGCGGAGACGGTGGGGAGGCGGATCATGCGGGCGAGGCGCTCGGCGATACCGGGACGCACGGTGGGGGTCGTCACCCTCGTCATGCTAGCGACCGCGAGGATCCCGCCACTGCGTGAGCTTGTCGGGGTTGCGCACCGCGAAGACCTCGGCGATCCGGTCGCCGCGCACGACGAACGAGAACACCGCGTCCGCATCCCCATCGAGCGTCGCGAGCAGTGCGAGCCCGTCCGGCGCAGGCACGAGGGCGATCTCGGCCTCGGGGTTGCGGCGCGCGATGCCGAGCACGAACCGGGCCACGTGGTCGGCCCCCACCACGGGTCGCAGTGCCGCGGTCTTCTTGCCTCCGGCGTCGGAGCGGAGCACCACGTCGGGGTCGAGCAGCCTCACGAGCCGGTCGAACTCACCCGTGGCCGCCGCGCCGAGGAACGCCCGCACCACCGCGTCGTGCTGAGCTCGGTCGGCGACTCCGGATCGCCCTGCCCGCACGCGTCGGCGCCCCTGCGAGGCGAGCTGCCGGACCGCGGCGGGGGTGCGTCCGACCGTCTCGGCGATCTCGGCGAACGGCACGCCGAAGACGTCGTGCAGCACGAAGGCCACACGCTCGGCGGGCGTGAGCGACTCCAGCACCACGAGCAGCGCCAGGCCGACGGATTCGTCCAGGGTGACGCGGTCGAGCGGGTCGGGGTGCGGCGGCCCGGCGAACGCGGAACCGTGCGGCACCGGCTCGGGCAGCCACGGACCGACGTAGGTCTCGCGACGGGCACGCGCCGATCCGAGCACGTCGAGACAGACGCGCCCGGCGACCCTCGTCAGCCACGCGGCCGGGTTGACGATCGCCGCCCGCTCCGCGGGCGACATCCGGTACCAGCGCGCGTAGGTCTCCTGCACGGCGTCCTCCGCGTCGGCGACCGTGCCGAGCAGGCGGTACGCGAGGGCCAGCAGGGGTCGCCGCTCGGATTCAGGGGCTTCGAGGTCGTCCATCGTCTCCTATCCTGGCCCTGCGCGACGCACGCGGGCACGGCGGATGTCGCCGATCGCCTCACATTCGGGCGGGCTGCATCGTCGGAGAGGCAGGACCATTCCCGAGACGAAGGAGAACGCACGCATGAGAATCGCTGTCGCCGGTGGCACCGGCGTCGTGGGCAGGCACACCGTGGACGCGGTCCGGGAGGCGGGGCATGACGCGGTGGTGCTCAGCCGCTCGACCGGCGTCGATCTGGTGAGCGGGAGAGGGCTGTCCGAGGCGCTGCGCGGAGCGGACGCGGTGATCGACGTCGCGAGCATCGAGACGCTGAAGGCGAGCGCGGCGATCGAGTTCTTCACCGCGGCGACCGGCAACCTGCTGTCGGCCGCCGCCGACGCGGGCGTGCGACACGCGGTGCTCCTCTCGATCGTCGGCATCGACCGCATCCCCTACGACTACTACGCGGGCAAGGTCGCGCAGGAGAAGATCGTGGAGGCGTCGCCCGTGCCGTGGACGATCCAGCGCGCCACCCAGTTCCACGAGTTCGCCGCGCAGATGTTCGCCCGCGCGACGCTCGGCCCGCTCCACATGGCACCCCGGGCCCGCACGCAGCCGGTGGCCGCCCGCGAGGTCGGCGAGCGTCTCGCAGCTCTCGCCGTCGGGGACCCGCGGGGTCGCGTGGCGGACTTCGCCGGGCCGCGAGAGGAACAGCTGGCCGACATGATCCGGGCATTCGCGCGACACCAGGGCTACCGCGGCTGGGTTCCGGCGCTGAGCGTGCCCGGCCCGCAGATGACGGGGATGCGGGAGGGCAAGGCGCTTCCGGGACCCGACGCCGACCTCGGCCGGCAGACGTTCGCGGAGTGGCTCGCGGAGACCGCGCACCCCTGACCCTCCCTCCGGCACCGCACCTCCGGGACGGGGTGTCGGCGCGGTCGTGCCCCTGCTCTTGCGACGGCGCGCGACGGAGCGGAGACTGAGGCGCGGCGGGGATCCTCAGCAGTCCGAACACGACCAGGAGCAGTCATGCCCAACCTCAACCCGTACCTGTCGTTCCGCACCGAGGCCCGGGAGGCGATGGAGTTCTACCGGAGCGTCCTCGGCGGTGAGCTCGACATCAGCGTCTTCGGCGAGTTCCCCGACATGGTGCAGAGCCCGGAGCAGCAGGACCTCGTGATGCACGCGCAGCTCACCACCCCGGACGGGCTCGTGCTGATGGCCTCGGACACCCCCGACGGCATGACCTACGAGAAGCCGCAGGGCATCTCCGTGTCGCTGAGCGGCAACACCCAGGAGGTCACGCAGCGCGTGTGGGAGGCGCTCTCCGAGGGCGCGACCATCACGATGCCGCTGGATGTGCCGCCGTGGGGCGGGACGTTCGGCATGCTCGTCGACCGGTTCGGCATCGCCTGGATGCTGCACGGCGACCCGGAGTAGGCAGCGGCGGGGTCAGCGCGGCAGCACGGCCCGGCACGCCAGGTGCAGCGCGAGCCGGGCCTCCGGATCGCTCATGTCGATCCCGAGCAGCTCCTGCACCCGGCGGATGCGCACCATGACGGTGTTGCGGTGCAGGCCGAGGGCGGCCGCGGTCGCGGCGATCCCCGACTCGTGGTCCAGGTAGGCCGACAGCGTCGTGAGCAGCTCGCCGCCCCCGTCCGCGAGCGGCGCCAGGAGCGACTGCGCCGCCGGCACGAACGTGTCGTTCCCGGTCCAGGCGAGCAGCAGCTGCTCCAGACCGAGACTGTCCACCCGCACGAACCAGCCCGTGGCGGAGCGGTCGGCCGCGATGCGTGCCGCGTCGCCCGCCTCGTCGAGCGTGGCGGCCAGCCCCTCCGGGCCGCTCTGCAGCGAGCCGACACCGGTCGCCACCGCGAAGTCGCGCAGCGCGCCGAGGTGCACGTCGCGCAGCGCCCCGACCGCGCGCTCCA
>NZ_SSDM01000324.1:0-4609 GCF_004794375.1 Microbacterium sp. K35
GGGCAGCAGTGCGGCGGGCATCGACGGCCTCGCCGCACTGCTGCCCGACGCCCGCGTGCAGCGGGTGCCGGGGGACCACCTCATGGCGCCGCACACGCCGGAGTTCCGCGCGGCGGTCCGCGACTTCCTCGCGGACTGAGCCGGGGCCCGTCGGACGGCCCGCACCCTGACCTTTATTTCCCACGTTCGTAGACAATCGAAAGGCACCCCATGACCGACACCTCCACGCCGGACGCCGCGCGGATCCTCGACATCGCCACCGGCTACATGGCCGCCAAGCAGCTGTTCCAGGCCAGCCGGATCGGCCTGTTCGCCGCCGTCGCCGACGGCGCAGACACGGTCAACGCGATCGCCGAGCGCTGCGGGGTGAGCGAGCGCATCGCGCGCCTGCTCGCCGACGCGATGGCGGCCAAGGGGCTGCTCGTGCGCACCGACGGACGCTACGCCCTCGCCGACGACGCCGCGGCCTACCTCACGGGCGACGCCGCCGCGATCGACCTCGCGCCGTTCCTCACCTTCCTCGACGAGATCAGCTACCCGCACTGGCTGCAGTTCGCGCACACCGTCGACACCACCCAGCCGGGTGACCTGCAGATGGACGACGCCCGCTGGGGCACGTTCATGGCGGGCGTCATGACGTACAACCGCCTGCACGCGCAGGAGTTCGGACGCCTCGTCGACCTCTCCGGTGCCACGAACGCCCTCGACTTCGGCGGGCTCTCGGCCGAGTTCGCGCTGTCGGTCATGGCGCGCAACCCGCAGCTGCACACGACCTTCGTGTACGCGCCAGGGTTCGAGGACGGCCTGGCCGAGGCCGTGCAGTCCGCGGGCGTGGCCGACCGCACGACCGTGGAGGTGGGGGAGACCGCGACCGCGACGCCCGAGGGCTCGTACGACGCCGTGTTCGCCAACCATGTGATCCACCGCTTCTCGGCGGAGGAGAACGCGCAGATCTTCCGCAACCTGCGGGCGGCCGCGGCCGATGGTGCGACCCTGACCGTGCTCGACTTCTTCCTCGACGACGACGCCGAGCAGCGCGCGCTCGACGCCCTCCACGCGGGGGAGTACCTGGTGATCGACGGCACCGTGGTGTACCCGGAGTCCGAGGTGCGCGGCTGGCTGAGCGACGCCGGCTGGTCGGTGCGCGACACGATCGCCCTGCCGGGGAGCCCGCGGGTGCTGGTGGCCACCGCGGTGTGAGAACCGTGGTCTGAGACTGGTCCGAGGGGGATCAGAGGCGGGCGGCATGCGTGAACATGCCGCCCGCCGTTTTCGTGTGTCCCGGTCGCGTGTCGTGCGGGGATGCGGGCGCGAAACCACGCCTTCCCGGCGGGTTTCCGGCACGTGTTCGATCCCGCACCGGGGCCCCGGGCGGTGGCGCAGGGATGCGGGCGCGAAACCGCGCCTTCCTGGCGGGTTTCCGGCACGTTTTCGATCCCGCTACCGGGGGCCGGGCGGGGCCGCTGCCGCCTCAGTCGCGCGCGAAGACCGTCCGGCCGTCGACGACCGTGCGCTCCACCGTGACGGAGGTGAACGCCCGCCCTGGTTCGAGCGGATCCTCGTCGAGCACCGTGAGGTCGGCGACGCGACCCGGCTCGAGCGTGCCCTTCCAGTCGGCGGCGCCGTCCTGCCGCGCGGCCTCCACGGTCATCGCGCGCAGGAGCCGTCGCCGCAGCTCGGCGTCGTCCACCCCGCTCGCCGCGGTCACGAGCCGCAGTGAGGCGTCGAGGCTCGGGCGCCAGTCCGGGGTCGCGATCGGGGCGTCGCTCGTCAACGTGGTGAGGGCGCCCGAGCCGAACATCTCGGCGAGCGGCCAGGCCGCGGCGACCCGTGCCTCGCCGAGCTGGACGGCGGCCCACGAGTGGGTGTGCGCGGCGATCAGCGGCTGGATCGCGAACCCGGCGCCGATGTCGCGCATGCGGGCGATCTGCGCGGGCGTCGCGAGGTCGCCGTGCACGACGTAGTGCGGTCCCGGCGCGGCGGGTGCCGGGTCGAGCCGTTCCAGCACCGCGAGGAACTCGGCGATCGAGCGGTCGCCCGTGGCGTGCACCGCGATCTGCAGGCCGCGCGCAGCGGCAAGCTCGATCATGCGCTGGAACGCCGACAGCGGATCGCCGCCGCCGCGCGTGAGCAGGTGTCCGGTCGTGCCGTCGGCGTAGGGCTCGTCCGTCCAGGCGGTGGCCATCGGCGGGATGCCGTCGGCGAAGATCTTGACCCCGGGGATCGCGAGCCAGCGCGCGTCGGTCGAGGGCGGCGGGGTCTGGAGCCCGCGCTCGAAGTCGTCGAGCGTGCTCTCGCCGTCGATCGTGCCGAACAGGCGCAGCAGCGTGACGCGGGAGGTCTGCGCGCCCTCGCGGTGCAGCTCCACGTAGGCGTCGAGCATGTCGCTGCCGAAGCACCCCGTCTCGCCGTCGTCCTCGCCGGGGCCGATGCCGGGTTCGGTGTAGCTGGTGATCCCGAGCTCGGCGAGCAGCCGCCATGCCCGTCGCAGGGTGGCGCGTCGCTCCCCGGCCGTGGAGACCAGGCGGCCGGACGGCTGCTGCTCCGGCGGGGTGTCGGAGAAGAAGAGGTGGGGCCAGCGGGCGCCGAGCCAGGCGGCGTGCAGGTGGGCGTCGTTGAGGCCGGGCACGACCGTGCGGCCGTCGAGCTCGAGCGTGCTCCGGGCGGGGAGCGCCTCGGCATCCGCACCGGTGGCGACGATCACCCCGTCGCGCACGGCGAGGGCCGACGTGGTGGTGTCGCGCGGGTCGAGGGTGTGGATGCGGCCGCCGCGGATGATCAGGTCGGCGCCGTCGCCGGAGAGTGCAGTGCTCATTATTCCACCAGTGTAGACGAAAAGAACGGACGGGCGGGGACCCCGGACACCCGATTCGGCGCTGCCCTCGCCCGGCTTGTACGCTGGGGGCATCCCCCGAATCCACCGGCAACCTCGCGCGAGCCGGCGACCTCGGCGCGCGCTCACACATGCAAGGACGCAGATGAACGATTCCGCGGCACCCCGCGACGAATGGACGGCGAGCGAAGAGCTGGCGGAGCGGATGATCCCGCTCGTCGGAGCGCTCAAGCGGGAGCACGACGTGGTCACGTCGTTGCACGGGCACCGGCTGCTGGGCCTGTCGGCGACCGGTCTCGTCGAGGTGCACGACCGCGTCGCGCAGCTCGGCCACGAACGACTCTCGATCGACGACACCCTCGCCGTGCTCGAGGCCATCCACGCACTCGGACCAGGAGCCTCCTCGCTCGACGTGGCCCGGCTCGCGGAGGGCCACGCGTCGAGCGGCCGCCCGCTCGACGAGTACCTGGCAGAGGCGCTGGCCCCCGCGATCGGTGCCGTGCCCGCCGACCCGACCGACGTGGTGCTGTACGGCTTCGGTCGCATCGGGCGTCTGCTCGCGCGCATCCTCATCGCCCACACCGGCGGCGGCAGCGGACTGCGCCTGCGTGCCATCGTCGTGCGCCGGGGCTCCGACAACGACCTCGTCAAGCGCGCCTCGCTGCTGCTGCGCGACTCGGTGCACGGCCGCTTCGCCGGCTCGGTCACGGTCGACGAGGAGGCCGAGCAGATCATCGCCAACGGCACCCGCATCCAGGTGATCTACTCCGACGACCCCGCCACGATCGACTACACCGCCTACGGCATCCACGACGCGATCGTCGTCGACAACACCGGCCGCTGGCGCGACGAGGCCGGGCTCTCGCAGCACCTGCGGTCCGCCGGGGTCGCGCGCGTGCTGCTGACCGCGCCGGGCAAGGGCGCGCTGAAGAACATCGTGCACGGCATCAACGACGCCGACGTCACGCCGGAGGACCGCATCGTCTCGGCGGCGTCCTGCACCACCAATGCGATCACCCCGGTGCTCGCCGCGATCGACGAGGCCTACGGCGTGGTTGCCGGGCACGTGGAGACCGTGCACTCGTTCACGAACGACCAGAACCTCATCGACAACTTCCACAAGGGCGATCGCCGCGGCCGCTCGGCCGTGCTCAACATGGTCATCACCGAGACCGGTGCCGCGAAGGCGGTCGCCAAGGCGCTGCCGCAGCTGGAGGGCAAGCTCACCGGCAGCTCCATCCGCGTGCCCACGCCCGACGTGTCGCTCGCGGTGCTGCACCTGACCTGCGAGCGCCCCGTGGAGAAGGAGCAGGTCAACGACTACCTGCGGCGCATCTCGCTGCACTCGAAGCTGCGCCAGCAGATCGACTACGTCGAGAGCCCCGACGTCGTCTCCACCGACTTCGTGGGATCGCACAGGGCGGGCATCGTCGACGGGCTCGCGACCGTCGCCCACGGCAACACGCTCATCCTCTACGTCTGGTACGACAACGAGTTCGGCTACTCGTGCCAGGTCATCCGGGTGCTGGAGGTCATGGCCGGGTCGCACCCGATCGTGCTTCCGGAGCGCCGCGAGGTCACGCTGCAGGCCTGACCCGCGAATGGGGGAGGCACCGGCCATGATGGGGGCATGACTCCCGCGGCCCTGCTGTCCGAGCGCCTCCGCTCCCACCGTCTGACCGCGCCGGCGCCGACGGTCGCCGACGCCGCGCGCCACCTGCTGGCCGTGCAGAGCCAAGACCTCACGGCCGGCCGGTGGGCACTGGCCTGCCGTGA
>NZ_SSDM01000325.1:0-6203 GCF_004794375.1 Microbacterium sp. K35
CCGGGAGCTCGCGAGGTGGCGGAGATCGCCCGCCGCGTCCGTGACGCCGACGGCTCGTACGACGTGCGCGAGCTGCACGGTCAGCTCCCCGCCGCCGCGCAGGACGCCGTGATCCGCGGGAGGCGCGCCTCCGAGCCGCCGCGCATCATCGTCACGACGTCGCTCGCCGAATCGTCGCTCACCGTGCCGGGGGTGCGCCTGGTGGTGGACAGCTGCCTGGCGCGGCAGCCGCAGCGCGACGCCGCCCGCGGGATGACGGGACTCGTCACGACCGCCGCACCCCGCTCCTCGTGCGTGCAGCGCGCCGGCCGCGCCACGCGTCAGGGACCGGGCATCGTGGTGCGCTGCGTCGACGAACGCACCTACGCCGCGGCACCCGCCCGCCCCGCCCCCGAGATCGCGGTGGCCGATCTGACGGATGCCGCACTGCTGCTCGCGTGCTGGGGTGCGCCCGGCGGCGCGGGACTGCGCCTGATCGACCCACCGCCGGCCGACAGCCTGGCGGACGCCCTGACGGTGCTGGGCGCACTCGGCGCGATCGACGACGAAGGACGCGCCACCGTCGAGGGCCGTGACCTGGCGCGGATCCCGACCGACCCGCGGCTCGCCCGCGCGCTCCGCGACGGCAGTCCGCTCGTGGGTGCGGCGCTGGCGGCCGATGTCGTCGCCCTGCTGAGCGGCGACGTGCGCATCGCCGATGCCGACGCGGCGCAGGCGCTCGTCGCTCTCCGCAGCGGACGCACTCCCGACGCCCGGTGGCGCACCGACGCGGATCGCCTCCGACGACTGGTCCCCGCGACGCCGGGACTCCGCTCCGGTCTCGACGGCACGGGTCTCGTGATCGCCCTCGCCTTCCCCGAGCGGATCGCGCAGCGGGTCGAGCGCACGGCGGACGGGGCGACGTTCCTGCTCGCGTCCGGCACCAGGGCGGGGATGCGCGGCCCGCTCGCGGCGTCGGAGTGGATCGCGGTCGCCGACGTCACGCGCGCCGCGGGGCGTGCGGCGGCAGGGTCGGGAGCGATCATCCGTGCCGCCGCGGCGCTGTCCGAGGCGCAGATGGAGCGGGCCGCACAGCACCTGATGACCGACCGGGTCGAGGCCGCGTTCACGAACGGACGCGTGCAGGCCAGGCGCGAGCGCCGCATCGGCGCGATCCTGCGAGCTTCGGTGCCGGTGCGTGCCTCCGCCGACGAGGGCAGAGATGCCGTTCGCCGGGCGCTGCAACGCGACGGGCTCGGCGTGTTCGCGTGGTCGGAGGCGGCCGACACCCTGCGTCGTCGTCTGTCGCTGGTGCAGCGCGAGCTCGGCGACCCGTGGCCCGACGTGTCGGATGCCGGCCTGCTCGCGACCCTCGACGCGTGGCTCGGGCCCGAGCTCGACGCCCTCGCCGCCGGCACACCCGCGGCACGGATCGACCTGGCCTCGCCGTTGCGCCGGCTGCTCCCCTGGCCCGAGGCGTCGCGCCTCGATGCCCTCGTCCCCGAGCGGCTCGAGGTGCCCAGCGGCTCGCGCGTGCGGATCGGCTATCCCGACGCGGACGACGCGTCCGCGCGCCCCGTCGTGGCTGTGAAGCTGCAGGAGTGCTTCGGCTGGGCCGAGACTCCCCGACTCGTCGACGACCGCGTGCCCGTGCTGTTCCACCTGCTGTCCCCCGCCGGGCGTCCGCTCGCGGTCACCGACGATCTCGCGTCATTCTGGTCGGGGCCGTACGCGCAGGTGCGCGCCGAGATGCGCGGACGCTACCCCAAGCACCCCTGGCCGGAGGACCCGTGGTCGGCCGCCCCCACCCGACACACGAAGAACCGCACGCCGCGCTGAGCGGAGGCCGCCTGGTCAGGCCGTGCGACGCCGCAGCGTGAGCGACGCGAGCACGAGCGCACCGACGCAGAACGCGACCACCACGAGCAGCGGGCGGTACACGTCCCACCCGCCGTCGCCCGCGGCGACCGCGTTGATCGTGTCGATCGCGTAGCTGAGCGGCAGCCAGTCCGAGATCGTGTGCAGAACGTCGGGCATCTGGTCGCGCGGCATGAACAGCCCGCCGAGGATGATCTGCGGGAACACCAGCACCGGCATGAACTGCACCGCCTGGAACTCCGTCTGCGCGAACGCACTCGCGAGCAGCCCGAGCGCGGTGCCGAGCAGGGCGTCGACCACCGCGACCAGGCCCAGCTGCCACAGCTCGCCCTCCACGTCGAGCCCGCACACCCCCACCGCGAACGACACCGTGATCACCGCCTGCAGCAGTGCCATGAGCCCGAAGGCCAGGGCATACCCGAGGATGAAGTCGGCCTTGCCGAGCGGGGTGGTCATGAGCCGTTCGAGGGTGCCGGAGCGGCGCTCACGCAGCGTGGTGATCGAGGTGATGAGGAACATCACGATGAACGGGAACAGTGCCAGGATCGCCCCGCCGAACTGGTCGAACACGCCCTCCTGCTCCGCGAACAGCCAGGCGAACAGCCCGACCAGCAGGCTGGGGGCGACGAGCATCAGCGCGATCGAGCGGGGGTCGTGCCGCAGCTGCGTCAGCACGCGGGCCGCGGTCGCGAACATGCGGCGGCCGTTCATTCCCCCTGCTCCTCTCCGTGCTCCCGGGCACCGCGTCGGGATCGGCGCGTGATGTGCTCTGCCGCACGGTCCCGTTCGATCAGCGTGAGGAAGGCCGCCTCCGGATCCGCGGCGCCCGTGTCGGCCAGCAGCGACGCGGGCGTCGTGTCGGCGATGATCCGCCCGTCGCGCATCAGCAGCAGCCGATCGCAGCGCAGCGCCTCGTCCATCACGTGGCTGGAGACGATCAGGGTCACGCCGCGGTCGGCCAGGCCGCGGAACAGGGCCCACAACTCGGCGCGCAGCACGGGGTCGAGGCCGACGGTCGGCTCGTCCAGCACGATCAGCTCCGGCGCGCCGACGAGGGCCATCGCGAGGGAGACGCGCGTGGACTGCCCGCCGCTGAGCGACTCGACCAGCTGGCCGGCCTGGCCCCGCAACCCGACCTCGTCGATCACGCGCTCCACATCGCCCCGGGGAGCCCCGAGCAGCGCGGCGACGTAGACGAGGTTCTGCCGCACCGTGAGGTCGCCGTACACCGCCGCACCCTGGGTGCCGTAGGCCACCCGGTTCCGGAGCTGTCGCGCTCCGCCGGGCTCGCCCAGCACGGTCACGTCGCCCGACTCGACGCGCTGGACCCCCACGATCGAGCGCATGAGGGTGGTCTTGCCGCAGCCGGAGGGACCCAGCAGTCCGGTGACCTGTCCGCGCGGGATGGTGAGGTCGACGCCGTCGAACACCCGCACCTTTCCCCGTCGCACCCGGAGCTGCGCGATGGCGACCGCCGCGTTATTCATCATGCGATGAATTATGCGCCCGCCGTGCCCCCACGGTCAACGGCGAGGAGCCGCGGTCTCAGTCGAACAGGTACCGCTGCACCGTGGGACCGACGCGGTGCACGAGGTCGCCGATGTCCGCCGCCGCGAGGGGCCCGAGCGCCAGAACGTAGCGCGTCACGATCAGTCCCGCGATCTGCGAGGCCACCAGCGTCGCGCGCAGCTCCGCATCGGGAACGGCCAGCAGCTTCGCGATGCGCCCGATCAGCTCGCGCGCCAGGAAGCCCGCGAGCAGCGGCGAGGTGACGCGGCTGCCGAGCGCCGTGCGGATGAGCATGACACCGCGGCGCCGCACCTCGGGGCGCTCGAACGCCTCCAGCACGTAGCGCACCAGCCGCTCGCCCACCTCGTCCCGCGGCCCCGCGACGATGCCGGGCACGTCGATGTCGGGTCGCAGCGGTATCCCGACCGCCTCCGCGAAGAGGTCGGCCTTGGTGCCGAAGTAGTGGTGCACGAGTGCCGAGTCCACCCCGGCGCGCCCCGCGATCGAGCGGACCGTCGAGCCGTCGTACCCCTGCTCGCCGAACTCGTCGACCGCGGCCGCCAGGATGCGCTCGCGCGAGTCCGTCCCCCCGCGCGGGCGACCGCGTCGGCGGGGTGCGGTGTGCTCGGTCATGCCCGCCAGCCTACGACCCGCACGACGGCGGCCTCCCGCCGGACGCGGCTCAGTCCAGCAGGTGTCGCAGGTACCGGCCGGGCTCGCCGAGGAACGAGCGCCAGTGCCGCACGAGCTCCAGGTCTTCCCAGGCCGCCGGGCGCAGACCCCACTCCCCCACCTCCAGGATCGTCGCTCCCGGAAGAGCGGCGAGGACCGGGGAGTGCGTCGCGCACAGCACCTGGCCTCCCTCGTCGGCGATGCGCCGCAGCACGGCCATCAGCGACAGCGTCGACGTGAACGACAGCGCGGCCTCCGGCTCGTCGAGGCAGTAGAACCCGGGATCGTCGAACCGGCTCTCGAGCACGGCCAGGAACGACTCGCCGTGACTCATCTCGTGGAACGACACCTCGGCGCCGCTCGTCGACGGGTTCTCCTCCAGGTAGGTGTAGAAGGAGTGCATCGTCTCGGCGCGGAGGAAGAAGCCCCAGCGATCGGCGCCGATACCGCGCTGCAGCCGCAACCAGCTCGACAGCTCGGACTCGGTCGCCCTGGTGCGGTGTCGCGCCTGCCGCGAGCCGCCCTCGGGCGACAGGCCGTACGCGATCGCGATGCCCTCCACCAGGGTGGACTTGCCGCTGCCGTTCTCACCGACGAGGAAGGTCACACCGGGGTCGAGGTCGATGCCCTCCCGCAGCACTTGCGCCACCGCGGGAATGCTCGTGGGCCAGCGGCCATCGATGGGCGGGGCATCCGAGGACGCCCGGACCGAGACGACCGGCTGCTGCCTTCGCCGTGTGGACGTCGGCTCCCAGAACGAGTCCATCCGCACCCTCCCGCTCTCCGGCCCCGCCACGAGGGTATCCGCCGGGTCAGACAGGCCGCGCGTCGACGTCCGCTCCGAGGCTATCGACCGGCTCCGACACCCGCCCGCTCAGCACTCGATGACGTTGACCGCGAGACCGCCCTCGCTCGTCTCCTTGTACTTGGTCGACATGTCCGCTCCCGTCTGCCGCATGGTCTCGACCACGGCATCGAGCGACACGTAGTGGCTGCCGTCACCGCGCAGGGCGAGGCGGGCCGCGGTCACCGCGGTCGAGGCGGCGATCGCGTTCCGTTCGATGCACGGGATCTGCACCAGCCCGCCGATCGGGTCGCACGTGAGGCCGAGGTGGTGCTCCATGGCGATCTCGGCCGCGTTCTCGATCTGCCGGTTCGTGCCGCCCATCACGGCCGTGAGCCCGCCGGCGGCCATCGCGCACGCGGAGCCGACCTCGGCCTGGCACCCGCCCTCCGCGCCGGAGATGGAGGCATTGGCCTTGAACAGCGAGCCGAGCGCGGTCGCGGTGAGCAGGAAGCGACGGATGCCGCGGCGGCGGTTGGCCTCGGCGACCGCCGGGTCTTCGCGTTCCTCGGCCGCGGTGACCGGCGGCGGCGTGCCCTCGAAGCCCAGCAGTGCGCTGCCGACGAGCTCGCCGTACGGGGTCACGGCGTTGCCGGCGCCGAGACCGGAGTCCGCCAGGAACCGCCACCAGTACATCGCCACGGCCGGAAGGATCCCCGCGGCGCCGTTCGTCGGTGCCGTCACGACGCGGCCGCCCGCCGCGTTCTCCTCGTTCACCGCGAGCGCGAACGCCCCGAGCCACTCGCCCGGGAGCTCGCGGTGCCCCTCGGCCTCGACCGCCTCGAGCTGGCCGCGGATCGTGCCCGCCCGTCGCTTGACCTTGAGGATCCCCGGCAGCACACCGTCGGCGTGCAGCCCCGCATCGACGCACCCCGACATCGCATCCCAGATGGCGTCGAGCCCGGCCGCCACCTCCGCTTCGCTGCGCAGCGCCATCTCGTTGCGGCGCGCGACCTCCGCGATCGACAGGCCCTCCTCGTCGCACAGCGCCAGGAGCGACGCGGCATCGGCGTACGGGTAGGGGAACGCGCCCGTCGAGATCTTCGCCGCTTCGCCGTCGCGCCGGATGAACCCGCCGCCGATGGAGTAGTAGGTGTCCTCGGCCACCACGGCGCCGTCCGCGGCGGTGGCGGTCAGGGTCATGGCGTTGGGGTGACCGGGCAGACGCGTGCGCGGCGCGAACACGATGTCGTCCTTCGCGAACGCCACGTCGTGGACCCCGCCGAGGCGCAGGGCGGCGCCGTCGGGGAACTCCTGCCACGCGGCCCGCACGGCGGCCGGGTCGCACGTCTCGGGGCGGAGGCCGCGGAGCCCGGCGACC
>NZ_SSDM01000326.1:0-387 GCF_004794375.1 Microbacterium sp. K35
GGCGTCGGCCACGGCTTCACCCTCGTGGCCGACGCCACGCTCG
The DNA here is from genome assembly GCF_004794375.1 of Microbacterium sp. K35. Taxonomy (NCBI): domain Bacteria; kingdom Bacillati; phylum Actinomycetota; class Actinomycetes; order Micrococcales; family Microbacteriaceae; genus Microbacterium; species Microbacterium sp. K35. The sequence continues at coordinate 44 of NZ_SSDM01000326.1, forward strand.
ACCGCGGAGACGCCGTCGCGGTGCCGGAGCACGGGGTGGTCGACGCCCGGGTCTCCGCCGCGCTCGACCGTGCCCGCCGCGCGCTCGACGGGAGCGCGACATGACGGCCTGGGGCGCGGTGCGCGACGCCGTACGACCCGAGCGCATCGGCGAGGTCACCCGAGTGCGCGGGCTCAGCGTGCACGTGCGCGGACTCGACGGCGCGGTGGGTGACGTCGTGACGCTCGACGGCATCGACGCGGAGGTCGTGGCCACGGGTGAGGACGGGCTGCGGTGCATGCCGCTCGCCCCGGTCGCCGGGCTCACGGTCGGCGCGCCGGTCCGAGGCAGCGGCGGTCCGGTGC
>NZ_SSDM01000327.1:0-643 GCF_004794375.1 Microbacterium sp. K35
GGCCGTGACCGCCCTGGGCCCCGGCGTGCTGGGCGAGGCCGCCACGGGCGATGCGTCGGCGCTGTTCGCCGACCCGCACGCGCAGCTGTTCGACCTGGTCGACGAGGGCGAGCGCACGATCGGCCGGCTCGCCGTGCGCATCACCCACCGCCCGGCACGACCCGCCGGCGGCGACGGCCGCCTGCACCGCATCGCCGGTGTGGAGATGGAGCTGACGGTCGAGATCGGCCGCACCCGCATGGCCGTGCGCGACGTGCTCGACCTGGAGCCCGGCCGCATCGTGGAGCTGGACCGTTCGGCCGGCGCCCCCGCGGACGTGAAGCTGAACGGCCGCACGATCGCCCACGGCGAGGTCGTGGTGGTCGACCAGGACTACGCGGTGCGGATCACGCGCATCCTCGAGAACGTCGAGGCCTGACCCTGGACGACCTGCTGCTCGCCCTGCGGGTCGGGCTCTCCCTGGCGGCGGTGCTCGGCCTGCTGTGGTTCCTGCAGCGCCGGGTCGCGAAGAGCCAGTCGCGCAAGCGCGACGCCGAGCCGATCACGGTGCTGGGGCGTCAGGGCCTCGGGGCGAAGGCGCAGCTCGTGGTGGTGCAGACCGAGGACGCCCGCTACGTGCTGGGTGTCACGGAGCACGGCGTCC
>NZ_SSDM01000328.1:0-384 GCF_004794375.1 Microbacterium sp. K35
CCGCCGCGCCCGCCGCCGCGGCACGGACCCCGCTCCTGCCGCAGCTGTCGGCGCCCGTGGTCTCGCTCGCCCACGCGTCCGACGGCGACCACCGGATCACGCTCACGGTGTCGCCCGAGAACCTGGGACCGGTGACCGTGCGCGCCCACATCTCCGGCGCCGCGATCCGCATCGAGCTGCAGGCGCCCGGTGAGCTCGGCCGCGAGGCGCTGCGGGCGATTCTCGCCGACCTCCGCCGCGACCTCGCCGTCGCCGCGCCCCAGGCCACCCTGAGTCTCGCCTCGTCGTCGGACGGCCCCGGCTCGTCCACCCCGCAGGGCCCCTCCGCCGGAGGCCAGGGCGCCGCCGGGGGCCAGGGCACCGACCGGCAGCCCGCGGCCGCGC
>NZ_SSDM01000329.1:0-10894 GCF_004794375.1 Microbacterium sp. K35
ACGACCGCGCCGACTCCGGCCAGGGTCCGCCGGGGAGTCACGGTCGTGCGCGACGCCTCGTCGTCCGCGTGCTCGGGCTCCGCGGTGGCGTCGCCGTGGTCGTGGCCGTGGTCGTCCTCGGCCCCGAGCGGCAGGGTGCACGACCACACCGCCCCGGCGAGCGTGACCACGGCGGCCGCACTCGCGAACCAGACCGATTCGGGGCTGATGTAGAGCGTCAGGCGCCCGGTGACCGCGAGCCCGAGCGTCACGACCGCGACCGCGGAGGCCAGTCCGACGCCCAGCCATCGGGTCGCGAGGGCTCGAGCGCGCGGTGTCTGCTGCTCAGACAAAGACGTTCACCCCGATCCCGATCGCGAAGGCCGCGGCGAGCACGACCGCGGTGATCCCGACGAGCGTGCGCGCCGTGAAGGTCGTACGCATGAGTGCCAGCATCTTGATGTCGACGAGCGGTCCGACCAGCAGGAACGCCACGATCGCCCCGCTCGAGAAGGTGGACGCGAACGACAGCGCGAAGAACGCGTCGACGTTGGAGCAGATGGCGACCACGATCGCGAGCAGCATCATCGCCACGATCGACAGCACCGGGTTCGACCCGATCGCCAGCAGCACGTCGCGCGGGATCAGCACCTGCACGGCTCCCGCGAGCGCTGAGCCGATCACGAGCGCCGGCATCACCGCCCGCAGCTCGACCAGGAACTGCGTGAGGCTGCGGCGGATCGGGGTGCCCGGCTCGTGCGTCACGCGCTCGCACGTGTCGACGAAGCGCTGGGTGAGCAGCGAGTCCGGCGACGGGTGCAGGCTGTAGATCCAGCCGATCAGGTTCGCGATCAGGTAGCCGCCGACCAGGCGCGCGACGAGGATGCCGCCGTCCCAACCGAAGGCCGCGTGGGTGGTGAGGATGACGATCGGGTTGACGATGGGCGCGGCGATCAGGAAAGTGAGGGCCTCCGCCGGGGCGAGGCCGCGCATCATCAGACCGCGCGCGAAGGGGACGTTGCCGCACTCGCACACCGGGATGAGCATCCCGAGGAGGGACAGCACCGCGCGCCGGGCCCACGCGCGGCGTGGCAGCCAGCGGTGGATGACGTCGGCGGGCAGCCACACCTGCACGACGATCGACAGCAGCACGCCGAGGATCACGAACGGCAGTGCTTCGATCAGCACGCTGAGCGCCAGGGTGAGGCCGTCCTGCGCCCTGGTCGGCAGCGATGCCGGGTACAGCGACGGGAGCAGCAGGTCGATCAGGAACAGCGCCGCCACGATCGCGGCGCCGAGACCGAGGCCGATCCAGGGCGACCGCGGCGGTGTCGCGTGTCGGTGCGTGTGGCCCGGACGGGAGGCCGTTCGTGCCGGGGAACTCACGCTGTCGCTGTCCTGCCGGCCTCGCGCTTGTTGGCGCACGGGGTGCACAGCCCGAAGATGTCGACGACGTGCGCGGCGTCGGTGAACCCGTGCAGAGCGGCGGTGCGGTGCGCCCACTGCTCGACGTCCTTCGCCTCGATCTCGACCGTGAGCCCGCACGACCGGCAGATCAGGTGGTGGTGGTGCCCCTGGGTGGAGCAGGCACGGTACAGCGCCTCGCCCTCGGGGCTCTGCAGCGAGTCGGCGTCACCCGAGGCGGCGAGCCCTGCCAGTGCGCGGTAGACCGTGGCGAGGCCGATGCCGGTGTTGTCGTCGCGGAGGGAGGCGTGGAGGCTCTGTGCGCTGACGAAACCGCGGGCGTCGGCGAGTGCTTCGCGCACGCGTTCGCGCTGCCAGGTGTTCCGCTGAGCCATGCCTTCGATTCTAGGCCGGAGGGGGTTGGCGAGGGCTGGGAGCGGACGGGGGCGGGACCGGAGTCACTCTCCGGATCGGATCGCGACACATGCCGCGCGCGCATATTGGGATGATTGTCTACGCATGACAGCGAATAGCCGTCATACGCGTACGCTAGAAGGGTAGTCCAAGACGGAGGAGCCGACGATGGAGAAGAGGAGCGCTCACTCGACACCCTCCGCCTCGCGCCCCTCGGGACGCATGATCGCTGGGTGGGTGTTCGTCGCCATCGGCATGTGGATGGCTTTCAGCACGGCGGTCACCACCGCCGACGAAGGACTGCGCATGATGATGCTGATCGCGGGATCTTTCCTCGCCGGTGGCCTCGTGTTCGACGTCACACGGTGGCTCGTGCGCCGCAACCGGCCCCCGTCCGACGAGTGACTCCAGCCCCGGGCCGTCGTCCGTCAGGGCGGCGGCCCGGCACCATTCGCCGGCAAGGTCAGGCGGAGACGCGACGGACGCGCGACCGGGTCTTCTGCACGATCCAGCACACGACGTAGATCGTGAACGACAGCGTCGTGATGTACGGACTCACCGGGAGGGTGCCGGCGAGGGCGAGCAGGATGCCGCCGACCGCCGAGACGAAGCCGAACAGCGCGGCCAGCAGCGGCACCGCGACCGGACCCGCCGTGACCCGCATGGCCGCGGCGGCCGGTGTCACCAGAAGCGCCATCACCAGCAGAGCTCCGATGATGTGCACGCTCACCGCCACGATCAACCCGAGCAGCACCATGAACAGCAGGCTCACCGCCCGGGTCGGCACCCCGCGGGCCGCCGCCAACTCCGGGTCGAGCGAATCGAACCGCAGCGGGTTCCACATCACCAGCAGCCCGAGCAGCACGACGAGGCTGATGCCGATGAGCCACCCCAGGTCGGGGCTCGACACCGACACGATCTGACCGGTGAGGAGGCTGAAGCGGTTGGCGCTGCGTCCGTCGTACAGCGACAGGAAGAGGATGCCGAGGCCGAGGCCGAACGGCATGAGCACACCGACGATCGAGTTGCGGTCACGCGCCTTCGCACCGAGCACGCCGATGAGGATCGCCGCGACCAGGGCCCCGCCGAGTGAGCCGAACACCACGCTGCCGCCGAAGAGCAACGCGGCCGCGGCACCGGCGAAGGAGAGCTCACTGACCCCGTGGACCGCGAAGGCGAGGTCGCGCTGCATCACGAACACGCCGATCAGGCCACCGACGATGCCGAGCACCGCCCCGGCGATGATCGAGTTCGCGAGCAGGGCGACGAGCTCGCCGTAGTCCTGGAAGGAGAAGATGTCGTCCCACCCGACGGCAGGGACGAGGAGGGCGGCGGCGGTCATGCGGTCCCTCCGTGGTCGTGGTCGTCGTGCAGGTGGTGGGGCTCGGCGTCGGGGACACCCACGACCACGAGCCGGTCGCCCGCTCGGAGCACGAACACGGGTGTGCCGTACAGGTCGCTGAGCACGCGCGTCTGCAGCACCTCGTCCGGGGTGCCGAGCAGGAAGCGCCCGCCGGCGATGTAGAGGATGCGGTCGACCCGGCCGAGGATCGGGTTGATGTCGTGCGTCACGAACAGCACCGCCGCACCGCGCTCGCGCCGCTGGCGGTCGATGATGTCGGTGACGCCCACCTGGTTCGCGAGGTCGAGGTTCGACAGCGGCTCGTCGCACAGCAGCAGGGCCGGTTCGTCGGCGAGCGCCTGTCCCACGCGGAGCCGCTGCTGCTCTCCGCCCGACAGCAACCCCACCCGACGGTCGGCGTAGTGCGCGGCGCCGACCGCGTCGAGCAGTGCATCGACCTTCGCGCGGTCGCCGCGGTGCGGGAACGGGAGGCCGAACCGGCTGCCCTGCACGCCGAGCGCCACGAGATCCCTGGCACGCATGCTGGTGTCGGGAGCGATCGCGCGCTGCTGCGGGATGTAGCCGATGCGGGCGTTGCCGCGGTGCACGGGCTCACCTGCCACGCGGATCGTGCCGCGGGAGAGGGGCTGGAGGCCGAGGATGCTGCGCAGGAGTGTCGTCTTGCCCGACCCGGAGGGTCCGAGCACGGCGATGAACTCCCCCGGCTGCACCGTGAGATCGAGGCCCGACCAGAGCTCGCGGTCTCCGCGGTGCAGTGCCCCGTCGGCGATCTCGAGCACGGGCGCCGCGCGGTCGACCGCGCCGCTCACGACTGGACGGCGGCGGCGAGGCTCTGGATCGCGTCACGCATCCACTCAGAGTACGACGATCCGTCCTCCAGCAGCTCCGTGAAGGCGACCACCGGCACTCCGGCGTCGTCCGCGGCCTTCTCGACCCGCTCGGTCTCGGCACCGCCCGTCTGGGCGTTGGTCAGCAGGGCGGTCACCTGTCCGGACGCGATCACATCGAGCGACTCGAGCAGTACCGCCGGCGCGACGTCGCTGCCCTCCTCGACCGACTCGGCGAAGCCCTCGGGCGTCACGTCGGTGAGACCGGCGGCCGCGGCGAGGTAGCCGGGCAGCGGCTCGGTCAGGAACACCGTCTTGCCCTCGGCGGAGGCCTTGAGCGTCTCGAGGTCGGACTCGAAGCCCTCGAGCTCGGCGACCAGCTCGTCGGCATTGGTCGCGAACGTGTCCGCGCCGTCGGGGTCGAGCGCCGTCAGCTCGTCGGCGATGGCCTCGACCACGTGGATCATCGTGTGCGGGTCGAACCACACGTGCTCGTTGAAGCCCTCGATGTGGTCGTGGCCCTCGTGGTCGTGAGCCTCCTCGCCCTCGGCATGCTCGTGGTCGTGCGACTCGGCGGCGGCGTCGTCGTCGGCGTGGGCGTCCTCCTCATGGCCCTCGTTGCCGGGGAAGTCGTGGGAGTACTCGACGGCGGTGACGACGTGCGGGTCCTGGGCGTCCTGCAGCAGGCTGTCGATGAAGGCGTCGTAGCCGCCGCCGTTCTCGACGACGAGGTCGGCTTTCTGGAGCGTGAGCCGGTCGCGGGCGCTGGCCTCGTAGGAGTGCGGGTCCTGGGAGGCGGAGGTGATGATCGACTCGACGTCGACGCGGTCGCCGCCGATCTGCGCGGCGATGTCGCCGTAGACGTTGGTGCTCGCCACGACGGTGATCGTTCCGTCGTCGCCCTGTCCCGACGCGGCGGGGCTGGAGCATCCGGCCAGCGAGAGGGCGGCGACGGAGGCGAGGGCGAGAGCGAGCGCGGGCTTCTTCATGATGCCAGCGTAAACGCTAATGAGAACCATTATCAAATCGAACGCTCCGCGGACGGGAAAGGCGGAGAGCGTGCGACCACGCCCTCCGCCTTTCGTCACCCTCGACTCACCCCACGAGCCCCCGCGGCGCGATCCATGCGGTCGCCTCCGCGGGCAGCGCGGAGCCGTCCAGCGCCACGGTCGACAGCACCGCGTCCTCCGCGGCCGCTCCGAGCTCGAAGGGCTCCGTGCCGAAGTTCGTCACGACCTCCCAGCCGTTCGGACGACGGAACCGCAGCACGTCCGCACGACCCGTCTCCCTCCACTCCAGGCTCTCGCCGGTCTGCAGCAACCGCCGCAGCCGCAGAGCCTCGCGGTAGAGGTTGAGCGTGGAACCGGGGTCGGCATCCTCCACCTCGACCGCAGCCGCGGCGAACCACGCAGGCTGAGGCAGATGCGCGCCGCCCTCGCCGAACCCGTACGAGCTGCCCGACGCCGTCCACGGCAGGGGCACACGGCACCCGTCGCGACCGAGACCATCGAAGTCGGCCCCGCGGAAGAACCCGGGGTCCTGCCGCTGCTCCGGCGCGATGTCGGCCACCTCGTGCAGCCCGAGCTCCTCGCCCTGATACAGGTACGCGCTGCCGGGGAGGCCGAGCAGCAGCAGGGTCGCGGCGTGCGCCCTGCGCAGTCCGCCCTCCCGGTCGAGCCCGTCCTCCGGGCCGCCGGCACGCACCCACTCCGTGCCCTGCTTCACCGCGCGACCGCGCAGCGGCGGAAGGCCGTACCGCGTGGCGTGGCGGGTCACGTCGTGGTTGGACAGCACCCAGGTGGTCGACGACCCTGCGGCGTGCGCCTGGGCGAGGTTGTCGGCGATGATTCGCTGGAAGTCGCCCGCATCGAAGTCGGCCACGAGCAGATCGAAGTTGAACGCCTGGCCCAGCCCCTCCGCGGAGGCGTACTTCGCCCGGCGCTCCGGCGTCTCCACCCACGCCTCGGCGACGGCGGTGCGCGGCGGGTCGTACTCGTTGAACACCCGACGCCACTCGGCGTAGATCTCGTGCACGTCGTCGCGGTCGATCATTGGGTGGGTGCCCGAGGTGCGGTCCATCGCGTCGAGCTGGGCGCGCGACGGCAGCGGCTCGGTGAGGTCCTTGGTGAGCATGTGGGCGACGTCGATGCGGAACCCGTCGACGCCGCGGTCCGACCAGAAGCGCAGTGTCGTCAGGAAGTCCTCGCGCACCTCGGGGTGGTCCCAGTTGAGGTCGGGCTGCTCGACCGCGAAGTTGTGCAGGTACCACTGACCGTCGGCCACGCGCTCCCAGGCGCTGCCACCGAAGATCGAGATCCAGTCGGTGGGCGGCTCCGCACCGTCGGGCCCCGTGCCCTCGCGGAAGATGTAGCGCTCCCGCGCGGCCGACCCACGCCCCGCGGCGAGCGCCTCCTGGAACCACGCATGCTGGTCGGAGGTGTGGTTGGGGACGATGTCGACCACGACGCGGATGCCGCGCGCGTGCAGCGCCTCCACCATCGCGTCGAAGTCGGCCAGCGTGCCCAGGCGCGGGTCGACGTTGCGGTAGTCGGCCACGTCGTAGCCGCCGTCGGCGAGTTCGGACGGGTAGAAGGGACTCAGCCACACCGCGTCGATGCCGAGCTCGGCGAGGTAGTCGGCACGGGAGACGATGCCGGGGAGGTCGCCCAGTCCGTCACCGTCGGCGTCGGCGAAGCTGCGGGGGTAGATCTGGTAGACGGCGGCCTGGCGCCACCAGGTCGCGGTCTTGTCGTCTTCGCGGGTCTCGGTGAGCAGCGAATCGGTCATGAGGGGTGGAACTCCTTGCTTTCTTGCGGTGGTCGGTGTCAGCCCTTGACGGCACCCTGCGTGACGCCCTCCATCACCCAGCGCTGAGTGAAGAGGTAGGCGACGATCGCGGGAGCCATCGCCATGAGGTACGAGGCGAAGGCGACGTTGTAGTTGTTGCTGAACTGGTTCTGGAAGAGGTTCTGCCGCACCGGCAGCGTCTGCAGTGCCGGGTCGGAGATGATGAGCGACGGCATCATGAAGTCGTTCCAGGCGTAGAGGAACGCGAAGATGCCGACGGTCGCGCTCATGGGGGCGAGCAGCGGGAAGATCAGCCGCCAGAAGGTCTGCCACGTGGTCGCCCCGTCGATGCGGGCGCTCTCCTCCAGCTCGATCGGGATCGACCGCAGGAACGCCGTGAACAGCAGCACGCTGAAGCTCAGCTGGAACATCGTGGCGAGGATGATCACGCCGAACGGGTTGTCGAGTCCGACGCGTCCGGTGAGCTGGATCTGCGGCAGCGCCACGACCGGGAAGGGGATGAACATCGCCGCGAGCAGGTAGAAGAAGGAGTACCGGAACAGCCGGCGGTCCCAGTTGCGCACGATCGCGTACGAGGCGAAGGCCGCGAGCACGATCGTGGCGACGACCGTTCCCGCCGTGACGAGCAGGGAGATGCCGGCACCGACGGGGAACTTCGTGAGGTTCCAGGCCTGCACGAATCCGTCGAAGCTGAACGGCGCGGGGAACGAGAACGCGTTGCCGTCGACGGCCTGACCGGTGGTCTTGAACGCCATCGAGATCGTGACGTACAGCGGGATGAGGACCGTCGCGGTGCAGAGGATCAGGATGATGGTGCCCGACCAGTTGACGCGCTCCATCTTCTCGCGCTTCTTCCGGCCGCCGGCCGGGGCCGTGGTGAGGGTCTGCGTGGTCATCAGAACGTGTTCCTTCCGCGGGTCAGCGAGAGCTGGAAGACCGAGATGAGCACGGCCACGATGAAGAAGATCGTGGCGTTGGCCATCTGGTACGCGTAGTCGCCGCCGTTGAAGCCCGCGATGATCGTCATGGCCACGCTGCGGGTGGCGGTGCCCGGTCCGCCGTTCGTGAGGCCGACGATGATGTCGTAGGCGTTGAGGAAGCCCTTGAACCCGAGGATCACGTTGATCACGACGTACCCGGCGACGAGCGGGATGGTGATGCGGGTGAGCTGCTGCGTGCGGCTGGCCCCGTCGATGCTGGCCGCCTCGTACACCTCGCCCGGCACCGACAGCAGACCGGCGATGTAGATGAGCAGCGTGCCGGGCACCGCCTGCCACGCGGTGACGATGACGATCGCGACCCACGCGAGATCGGGGTTGGCGAGCAGGCTGGTCTGCAGCCACTCGATCCCCGTCGCCGCCCCCGCCGCGGGCAGCGAGTTGGAGAACAGGAAGTTGAAGACGTAGGCGATGATGATGCCCGAGATCACCATCGGGATCACGAAGATCGTCCGCAGTCCGGTCTTGAAGCGGATGCGGGAGGTGAGCCCGACCGCGAGGAGGAATGCGATCACGTTCACCACGATCACGGTCGCGATGGAGAAGCCGAACGTGAACAGGTAGCTCTGCAGGATCGCGGGATCGCTGAACAGGGCGATGTAGTTGGTGAGGCCGTTGAAGCTCCATTCACCGATGCCGATCGAGTCGGTGAAGCTGAAGAAGATGCCGATCACGCCGGGGACGGTGATCGCAAGCGTGAAGATCACCAGGGTCGGCAGCAGGAAGAGGTAGTAGATCGGCTCGACGCGGCGGGTGTGCCGGCGGAGCTTCCGCTCGCCGCCCGTCACGATCGCGGTGGTGCTGGCACCGGTGTCGGTGGCGGTGGTGGTGGTCATGGCGCGGACTCCTCTGTCTCGGCCGATGCGGAATCCTGCGAGGTCGGGATGGGAGCGCGGAAGGCGATACGGGCCCAGTCGGCGTCCATCGTGCGGAGGATCGACGACGGCGCGGCGCCGAGCACCATCGCCTGCGCATAGTTGAAGATCGGCAGGGTCTTCGGAACGAGCACGGACGGGCCCTGGTAGATCTTGCCGTCGTCGTAGTACGGGATCATGCCCTCGATGCGCGGGTCGTCCGGCGCTGCCGCGTCGGTCGTCGGGGTGAACCCGAGCTGCGAGGCGTTGTACTCCTCGATGTTCTCGGGGAGGTAGAGGTACTCGAGGAAGTCGCGGGCGGCCTCCTGGTGCCGGGACTCCACGGGGATCATCGCCGCGAGGTCCATGTTCACCCGCACCGCGAGATCGTCCGGATCGTCGGTCATGGGCAGCGGGAAGGTGCCCAGGGGCAGATCGGGGGCGGTCTTCGCGATCTCGCTGAACGCCCACGGCCCCTGCAGGTACATCGCCGCCTCGCCCTTCGCGAAGGCGAGGTTGCCGTCGCCGTAGCCGCGACTCGGGGCGTCTTCATTGGTGTAGTCGTTCGCGAGCTGCATCATCTTGTCCATCGGCTCGGCGAAGTCCTTCTGGAACGAGACCTCGGAGTCGGGACCCACGTCGGTACCCTCGGCGGCGAGGGCGTCGAAGAACTCGAGCACGTCGAGGGAACCGCCGACCGCGTAGTCGTACCAGCCCTGCGCCACGGTCCAGTCGTCCTTGAAGGTGCCGTAGAAGGGGTCGATGCCCGCCTCGCGCAGCTGGTCGCACACAGCGATCAGCTCGTCCCAGGTCTGCGGCACCTCGAGCCCCTGCTCCTCGAAGATCTGCGTGTTGTAGATGACGGAGGCGGCCATGACCGAGTACGGCAGGGCACTGGTTCGGCCCTCGCACGAGCCGTACTGGTCCATCAGCGGCTGCAGGTCGTCACGGATGCCCGCCGCGGCCTCGGTGTCGGAGAGGTCGGTGAGCGCGCAGCGCTGCACGAACCGGGCGACCTCGTAGTTGTAGTTCGCGAGCATGATGTCCGGCGGGTTGCCGCGGACGAAGCTGGCAGAGACGACGTCGACGCCCGAGGTGTCGATCTCGACGCGGACGTCGTTCTGGGAGGCGTTGTAGTCCGCGACCAGGTCGGTCATGAACGGGATGGCCTCGCGCTTGCTGAAGGTGAAGCGGATGGTCTCCGGCCCGTCCCCTGCCGCGCAGCTCGTGAGCGCGACACCGGCGAGAACCAGGCCGAGCGCTCCGGCGATCCCGCGCAGCGGGCGTGTTCGTCGTGCAGACACCGTTGTCCTCCCGTCGGTAGATCTGCGGACTAAATCTAGTGAGCGAATTTAGTCCGTCAGGAGGTACTGTCTCATCTGGGCGACAGAAAGGTCAAGGGGAGTGGCGGAGGTCTCGGCGGGATTGGGCACCGGGCGCGCGAGCGTCGGTGCCGTCCTCGACTTCGCCTGGACCGCCAGCGAGTTCACCGCCACCGAGGCCATGGCCGGCACCTCCCTCACCCGCTCGACCGCGATCGACGCGATCGACACCCTCGTGGGCGCCGAGGTGCTGCGCGAGCTCCCCAACGCCAGGGCCACGGGCGACTACCGCGCCGGACGCCCCGCCCGACGGTTCGCCCTCTCCCCCGACCTCGGCGTGGTGATCGGCGTCGACGCGGGCGACACCCACCTCGCGGTCACGGTCGCCGACCCGCTCGACCGCACGCTCGTGCATCACCGCACCGAGCTCGACCCGACCCAGAGCGCCGAGGCCCGCCGGGCCACGATCGTCGAGCGGATGCAGGCCGCCCGCAGCGAGGCCGGGATCGACGCGGACCACGTGCTCGCGGTGTGCGTCGGCGTCGCCGCGCCCGTCGACCGCGACGGCATCTCCCCGCCGCACCCCCAGGGATTCTGGGAGCGCACCAACCCCGGCCTCGCCGCAGCCCTGCACGATTGGGCGCCCGTGGTCGAGGTGAAGAACGACGCCCAGCTCGCCGCGATCGCCGAGGGCACGCTCGGCGCCGCGCAGGGCTGCCGCGACTACGTGGCCCTGCTCGCCAGCGAGCGCTTCGGCGGCGGAGTCGTCGTCGACGGGCACGTGCTGCACGGGGCCCACGGCGGCGTGGGCGAGGGCGTGGTGTTCGACCACATCGTCGGCGTCGGCTCGGCGTTCGGGCTCCGCTATGCCCTGCAGGACCAGGCACGCGCCGCCGTCGAGTCGGGAGAGGCCGCGACCGACGGC
>NZ_SSDM01000330.1:0-48582 GCF_004794375.1 Microbacterium sp. K35
CCGCGCTCGACGGCGAGGCGCTGCACCTCCGGGCCGTCGGAGCCCGCGAGACCCGCGGGTCCGCCGACGCCGGCGACGGGGTTGACGACGAGACCGATCACGACGCGGCGGCCTCCGCGGCGAAGTACTTGCGGCGGTACGCGCGCCACGTGACGGCCCAGCGCTCCGGGTCGTCGAGGTCGTCGTGGTGCGTGTGGTGCACGGTCTGGTTGTGCGGGGCGGTGCGCACGACCTCGGGGTTCTCCCTGGCCTCGCGCGCGACCTCGGCCAGCGTCGCGGCGTACTCGTCGAGCTCGCTCATGGAGTACGACTCGGTGGGCTCGAGCGTGAACGGCTGCGGCACCACGTAGGGGTGGTGGCTCGTCCAGTAGTGCATGCCGAAGTCGGTCATGCGCACGCCGATCTCCTCCGACGACACACCGGTCTCCTGGTAGAGCTCCTCCCACGAGTACCGCACCTGCTCGATGCGGCGGCGGCCGGCCGCGTACGGCGCCGAGGCCCCGGGGATCGCGAGCACCTTCGCCATCAGGTAGTTGTTGTTGAGCACCGCGGTCTCGGCGGCGGCGAGCAGCCCGTCCGCGCCGAGCGCCATGATCCACGAGTAGGCCTTCACGAGCGCGGGGATCACGCCGAAGAACGGCCCGACCGCGCCGATGGACCGCTCGCCCGCCTCGGCGACCGCGAACGTCCCGTCGTCCTCGCGCACCACGCGGGGGCCCGGGAGGAACGGGGCGAGGGCCGCGCTCACGGCGTTGGCGCCCGATCCCGGGCCGCCGCAGCCGTGCGGGGTGCCGAACGTCTTGTGCAGGTTGAAGTGGCACACGTCGAACCCGGCGTCGCGAGCCCGGGTGATGCCGAGGATGCCGTTCGCGTTCGCCTGGTCGTACGAGGCGAGGGCGCCCACGGCGTGCGCGGCGTCGACCCACTCGCGGATCGCGGGGTTGTAGATGCCCGTGTCCTCGGGGTTCGTGACCATGATGGCCGCCGTGCGCGGGGACAGCGCCGCCGTGAGCGCGTCGAGCGACGGGTAGCCGTCGGCGTCGGGATACACCGTGATGACCTCGTAGCCCGCGGCCTTCGCGGCTGCCGCGTTCGAGGGGTGGCTGAAGATCGTGGTGATGACCTCCCGGCGCTGCTCCGCCTCGCCGTTCGCCTCGTGGTAGGCGCGGATCATCGAGATGTTCGACCAGATCGCCGCGGAGCCGCCCTGCGTGTGCAGCGAGACCTCGTCCATGCCGGAGATCTCGGCGAGCATCCGCTCCAGCCGCCACACGATCTCCAGCACGCCCTGCGCGTCGGCCGGGTCCTGGTGCGGGTGCATCGCGGTCAGCTGCGGGGTGCCGGCGAGCTGGTCGTTGATCTTGGGCGCGTACTTCATGGTGCAGGTGCCCTGACCGATGTCGACGTTGAAGTCGGCGCCGAGGTTCTCCTGCGACAGGCGCAGGTAGTGCTTGAGCACGCGCATCTGCCCCATCTCGGGCAGCGCGGGAGCGGCGGGGCGGCGCAGGGCGGGCGGCAGGTCGGCGACCACGTCGCCCACGGCGCTGCGCACCTCGGGCTCCACGGCCGAGAGGAGCACGCCGCGCTCGCCCGGGGTGGAGAGCTCGAAGACGATCGGCTCGTCCCATCGGGCCTGCTGGAAGCGGCGGAGTGCCGGCTTGGGGGCGACGGGGAGGCTCATCGGTTCTGCTCCTCTGCGAGCTCGGGGGCGACGACCGCGGCGAGCGCGGACGCGAGACGGTCGATGTCGGACTGGGACGTGAGCTCGGTCACGCAGACGAGAAGGCGGTGCTCGTCCACGACCACGCCGGGCTCGATGCCCTGGGCGCGGAGGGCGGACACGACCTCGGCGGCCGGCACGGGCAGCGTGACGGTGAACTCACGCAGGTGCACGGCGTCGTCGTCGAGCGTGACCCCGGGCAGCGCGGACAGGGACTGCTGCGCGTAGCGGGTGCGGGCGAGCAGCACCTCCCCCAGCTCGGCCATCCCGGCGGGTCCCATCAGCGACAGGTACACCCCGGCGGCGATGCCCCAGAGCGCGGCGGCCGTGCCGACCCACTCCTTCCCCTCCTCGCGGTGCGCGAACGAGGTGCGGTCGTAGGCGACGTCGCCGAACCCGTACTCGCCGGGCACGTCGGTGGTGGCGAGACCGAACAGGCGCGACGGCATCTCCATCACGAACCGGGGGTCGTCGTGCACCGCGATGAAGCCGCCGTGGGCTCCGCCGAACCACTGGTGCAGGCCGAGCGACTGGATGTCGCCCGTGACGATGTCGGCTCCGGCGAGCGCGGGCGGCGCGAGCACGCCGTAGCCGATGGGGTCGGTGCCCACCACGAGTACGGCGCCCGCAGCGTGCGCGGCGTCGGCGATCTCGCGGAGCGCGGCCTCGACTGCGCCCGTGGCGCTGGGAGTCTCGACCCAGACCGCGGCCACGTCGTCGCCGAGGGCCGCGCGGACGGCGGCCACGTCGGCGGTGCCGTTCACGGTGGGGAGGTGGTCGAGGGTCAGGTGCGCCCGGATGTAGTCGTGCACCTTCGAGGTCTTCGCGGGCAGCACGTCGCTGGCGACCAGCACGCGCGGGCGTCCCGTGAGGCGTCCGGCCATGGCGAGCCCGGTCGCGGTGGCCTGGTAGCCGTCGTAGGTCGGCACGTTCACGACGTCCATCTCCAGCAGCTCCGCCATGAGCGACTGGTACTGGAACAGCGCCTGGAAGCGGCCGTGGTCCTCATACGGCTCTCCGGCGTAGGCGGTCAGGAACTCGCTGCGGCCGATCACCTCGTCCACGACCGCGGGCACGTAGTGGTTGTAGGTGCCCGCGCCGAGGAAGCTCAGGCGCTCCTGCGTGGAGCGGTTCTTCGCCAGGAGCCCCCGCACGTGCCGCGCGAGGTCCTGCTCGGCGACGAACGGCGCCGGCAGGTCGAGCGGGCGGCCGAGCCGCAGCGCCTCCGGCACGTCGGCGTAGAACTCGTCGACGGTCTCGGCGCCGACGGCCGCGAGCATCGCGGCGCGCGACTCGGGTGCGGTGTTGGGGATGTACGGATGCACGAACGGGGCGGTCATGCGTCCTCCTTCACGGGGATGGGGGTGGCGGTCGGGATGGTGTCGGCGCGGGGCGAGGCGAGCACGGCGACGCCGTAGCGGTCGAGGTCGAGCCGGTCGCTGTGCCGGGCGCCGGTGAGCAGGTCGACCCCGGGGCCGGGCAGCTCGACGGCGACGGGCGCGCGTCCGTGGTTGAGGTAGAAGGTGTAGTCGGTGGTGTCGTCCGCGCGGGTGACGATCTCCACGTCGAGGTCGACGTGGTCGCGCGCCGGAAGACCCGCGGTGCGCAGCACGTCACGGAACAGCGGCAGCATGCCGTCGTGGTCGATCATGGCGCTGACGTACCAGGCGGAGCCGCGGCCGACCGGGCGACGGGTCACGGCGGGGAGCCCCGCGAGCTCTCCGCTCGCGTACGTGCCCCGGACCTGCACGTCGTCGCCGGCCTCGATCCACTCGCTCCAGCTCGGGACGGTCAGGGTCTCGCCCGCGTAGGCGATCTGCTCCGTCTCACCGTCCGCGAGCGGCCACTGCTCGTCCACCTCGATGCCGAGCAGCGTCCGCAGTGGGCCGGGCGCACCGCCGTCGTGCACCTTCTCGGTCGCGTCGACCACCCCGGAGAAGGGCCCGACGACGAGGTGGCCGCCGCGCTCCACGAAGGCCGCGAGCGCGTCGGCGTGCTCCTGCTCCGCGATGTACAGGTTCGGCACCACGACCACGTCGTAGCGGTCGAACGGACCGGCGGCACGCACCGCGTCGACGGGCTGGCCGAGGGCGTACAGGGCCCGGTGCCAGGCGCGGGCCTGCTGCGCCCACTGCAGCCGCTGCGAGGGGAGCGACTCCGCGGCGCTCGATCCCCACCAGGAGTCCCAGTCGACGACGAGGCCGACGCGGGAGCGTACCCGGGTGCCGCGCACGGCCTCCAGCTTCTGCAGTTCGAGGCCGAGGGCCTTGGTCTCGCGGAAGCTGCGCGACCTCTCGCCGCGGT
This sequence comes from Microbacterium sp. K35, assembly GCF_004794375.1. Lineage (NCBI taxonomy): Bacteria > Bacillati > Actinomycetota > Actinomycetes > Micrococcales > Microbacteriaceae > Microbacterium > Microbacterium sp. K35. The sequence continues at coordinate 4,025 of NZ_SSDM01000330.1, forward strand.
GGCCGAGCATCGAGGAGTGGAACTTCTCCTGGCCGTACTTGGCCTGCCGCCACTGGAAGAACATCACGGCGTCGGAGCCGTGGGCCACGGCCTGCAGGCTCTCCACGCGGATCTTGCCGGGGGCCTTGGGCACGTTCACGTCGCGCCAGCTGGTGGCGCTCGCCGACGACTCCAGCAGCAGCCACGGCTGCCCGTCCTTGAGCGCCCGCATGAGGCCGTAGTTGAGGGCCGCACCCACGTGCGAGGTGGGGTCGGCGGGGTCGGGGTAGGCGTCGTCGGTCACGACGTCTTCCACCGCGGCGAAGTCCCAGTAGTCGAGGTCGCGGAACATGCTCATGAAGTTCGTGGTCACGGCGATGTCGGGGGTGACCTCGTGCAGCACCTCGATCTCGATCTGGAACAGCTCCAGCAGCGCGTCGGAGGAGAACCGTTCGAAGTCGAGCAGCTTGGTGGGGTTCACCGGCCCAGGCGCGCGCTTGGGGGTCTCGATGTGCTCCCACGACGTGTAGCGCTGGCCCCACACGTTCACGCCCCACGCCTCGTTGAGGCCGTCGAGGTCTCCGTAGCGCTCCTGCAGCCAGCGCCGGAAGTGGCGGGCCGACTCGGGGCACCAGCACCGCGAGGTGTGGTCGCCGTACTCGTTGGAGATGTGCCACATCGCCAGGCCGGGGTGCTCGCCGTAGCGTTCGGCCATGGCACGGGCCATGCGGGCGACGTTCTCGCGCCAGATGGGCGACGAGGGGCAGTAGGTCTGGCGGGACCCGAACTCGAGGCGGTGTCCGTCGGCGTCCCACGGCGCCATCTCCGGGTGGGCACGCAGCAGCCACGAGGGCGGGGTGGCGGTCGCGGTGGCGAGGTCGATCGCGATGCCCGCGTCCCACAGCAGGTCGATGATGCGGTCGAGCCACGCCCAGTCGTAGACGCCGGGCTCGGGCTCGAGCTGCGGCCAGCTGAAGATCGGGAGGCTCACCATGTTCACGCCCGCTTCGCGCATCAGGCGGATGTCCTCGTGCCAGGTCTCCTCCGACCACTGGTCGGGGTTGTAGTCGCCGCCGAACGCGAGCGCATCCAGGCGCACGCGGCGGAGCGGCTGGTCGGCGCGGGGTCCGGACACGGAGGCTCCTCTCTGAGTCACGGGCCGCCGTGTCGGCGCTCTGGCGCATTCCGACGTCCCGCTGTATTCTGTATACAACACACTAGGTCGCCGTCCGGCCGGGCGTCAACCCATAGGCTGACGGGCAGGCGGCAGAAGGGGAAGGTCATGGCGATCGAACGCAAGAACCTGCGCTCGCAGGTGCGCGAGGAGCTGCTGACCCGTATGCGCGCCGGACTCGTGCAGCCGGGCGAGGGCATCAACGAGGTGCAGCTCGCGACCGAGCTCGGAGTCAGCCGCACACCGCTGCGCGAAGCCCTCATCGCCCTCGAGTCCGAGGGGCAGATCGAGAGCGAGAACGGCAAGGGCTTCCGGTTCGTGCCGCTCAGCGCGTCGGAGTTCCGCGACCTCGCACCCGTCATGGCCGCCCTCGAGAGCCTCGCGCTCGAGCTGAGCCCGCCCGACGAGCTGCGGACGATCGGCGCCCGGCTCAAGGAGATGGCCGACGCCTTCGCCGACGAGCTCGTGGAGCACCAGCTCGTCATCACGAAGGACGACGAGTGGCACAGCCTGATGCTCTCGGCGTGCCCCAACACCCGGCTCCTCGCGGTGATCGACAGCGTGCGCAGCTCGTTCCACCGCTACGAGTCGCTGCTCGTGCCGGAGGACGTGAAGGTCGAGCGCGTCGCCGCCGAGCACGCCGAGATCGCCCGGCACCTCGCGGCGGGCGACGTGCCCGCCGCCGTCCAGGCCCTCAAGCTGAACTGGACGAACGGCATGCAGCGCATCCTCGACAACGCCACCAGCAGCTACTTCACCGCCTGACCCGGTCACGGCTCACCGCGACAGCGTCACGGCGAGGTCGATGAACAGCGCCGCCGACCAGCCGAACGCGGTCGTGGCCGTGCGTGCCTTCTGACCCGTGCGCGGGTGGAAGTACTCGTGCGGGCCGCCGCCGTGGATCACGAGCGCCACGGTCCTCTCCCGCAGCTGCTGTGCCCGCTCGGCGAAGCCCGATGCCTCCAGGCCCTCCGCCACGAGAGCGGCCGTGTTGACCCACACCGGTCCGCGCCACATCCGCTCCTCCGAGAAGTCGGGGTCGGACGCGGCGACGGTCGGCAGGCCCCACGGCAGCGCGAACCGCTCCGGGTCGTCGACCGCGGCACGCAGCGCACCGGCGATCTGCTCCGGCAGGGTTCCGATGAGCAGCGGCATCAGGCCAACGACGGTGTCGCTCGTGAGCGTCTCGCCGCCGCCGAACGCGAGGAAGCGCTCGCGCTCGGGGTCCCACATGCGCAGCAGCAGCTCCTGCTTCGCGTCGGCGCGCTCGCGGAACCGGCTCACGTCGGCGCCGGGCTCGTATCGGGAGAGCAGGTCGGCGAGCTCGCGGTCCTGCCGCACGAGGTAGGCGCCCAGGTCGGGGGCGGCCGTGGGAAGCGGGCCGTCGAAGATCGGGCTGTCGTCGAGACCTGAGGAGTAGGGGTGTCCGTACTCGGGCATGCCGTCGTGGTCGAGATCGCTGCCCGCGAACCACCAGTCCTGCGAGCGGACGACCGTGGCGAGCTGGCGCCGTGCCCAGTCCGGGGCGTCTTCCACCTCCAGCACCGCGCGCAGGGCCCATGCGGCGAGCGGCGGCTTGGTCAGCGGGACGGGCGCCGTGGGGTCGGCGATCTGCGAGCCCGCGCGGCGCAGGTTCGCGCGGTCGCTCTCTGGCAGGTCGTCGCTCGTGGCGAGCACGCCCTCCTCGTGCACGACGTCGGGGAGCTGTCCGTCGGGCTGCGGGAACCGGAACGCGATGTCGAGCTGCTCGCGCGCGAGCGCGGGGTCGCCGTGGCGGAGGCCGACGGCGATGAAGTACGCGTCCCACTGCCACAGTCCCACGTAGCCGATCTTCGACGGCACGATCGCTCTGGCGTCGCCGAGGGAGGGCAGCTCGACGATGTTCGCGCCGAGCACCCACCAGCAGAAGGCGGTCATCTCCTGCAGGTCGTCGCGCACGCGCGGGCACCGGGAGAACCAGTCGTCCCAGACGTGGGCCGTGGCGGCGAGGGCGGCCCGGTGATCGCCGGACTCGACCGTGACCGAGCGGTCGGGAGCGACGCGGAGGCGCAGTCCCTCCCCGAGCGCGTGCTCCTCGCTCCGGCCGTCCGGGCGCGTGAGCCGCACGCGCAGGCCGGGGTCGCCGCCGATACTCAGCGTCGCCGGGTCCGCGAAGGTGAGCGTGGCACGCTGCGTCTCCGCACCCGCCCCCGGTTCCTGAGCGGGCGCAGCGAGACGAGGAGCCCCGAACGCGATCCTCTCGGGTCGCACGTCGGCCACCGGCAGCACGGCGCCGTCCGCGTCGAGCACCTCCACGAGGTCGAGCACGCGGCACTCCGACAGCCGCCGCTCGTACTCCGAGGTGTGCACGCGCACGCCGTCGCCCTCGCCGAACACGAGCACCCGCGACCGGGGCAGCGTGAACGGCGCGGTGATCAGGTCGAGGTGCCGGCCGGCGAGCCCGGCGAGGTCGAGGTCGTCGGCCATCATCGCCCGCCCAGGCCCGACGCGGCCATGCTGTTGAGGATCTTCCGCTGTCCGATCACGAACACGATCAGCATCGGCACGGTCGCGATGGCCGAGGCCGCCATGACCAGCCCGTAGTTGATCGAGCCGAACTGCCCCTGGAACGAGGTGAGCAGCAGCGGCACCGTGAACAGGTCGGGGGTGTTGAGCAGCACGAGCGGGAACAGGAACGCGTTCCACACGCCGAGCGCCGTGATGATGCTGAGCGCGGCGAGTCCCGGCTTGAGGTTGGGCAGCACGATGCTCCAGAAGATGCGCCACCGGCCCGCGCCGTCGACCAGCGCCGCCTCCTCCAGCTCGCGCGGCAGGGCGAGCACGAACTGCCGCATCAGGAACACCGCGAACGGGTTCGCGATCATGCCGGGCACGATCAGCGCCAGGTGCGAGTCCACCCACCCGATCTGCGACATCAGCAGGTAGAAGGGGATGAGCGTGACCTGCGCGGGGATCATCTGTGTCGCCAGGAACACGATGAACAGCACCTTGCTGCCGCGGAAGCGGATGCGCGCGAACGCGTAGCCCGCCATCGATGCGGTCAGCAGCGTGCCCACCACGACCAGCACCGCGATGTAGGCGCTGTTCAGATACGCCTGCCCGAACGGCACCGCGTTCCAGGCGTCGGCGTAGTTCTCCACCGTCCACGGGTTGGGGAGGAACTCGAGCGGGTTCTTCAGCAGCTGCGGCAGCGTCTTGAACGACGTCAGCAGCATCCACACGAACGGGAACACCATCGAGATGCCGGCGATCGTGAGCACCACGTGGAGCGCGGTGGCTCCGAGGCGACGGCGGGCGCGGTCGGCGCCGGGCCCTCCGCGACCGCGGCGACGGTAGCCGGGGGCCGTGAGGGCGACGGTCGAGTCGGTCGCGGGGGCGGCCGGCTCGATGAGCGAGGGCGTCTGGAGGGTCATGCCGGGTCATCCTCGTAGTGGACGAACTTCTTCTGCGCGCCGAACTGGATCGCGGTGATGACGAGGGTCAGCACGAGCAGGATCACGCTCGCGGCGCTCGACGGACCGAACTCGAACCGCCCGAAGCCCAGATCGAAGATGTGGTAGACGATCGTGCGGGTGGCGTTGTCCGGGCCGCCGCCGGAGACGAGCACGTAGACCGTGTCGAACGTCTGCAGCGACGAGATGAAGGCGATCACCGACGAGAAGAACACGATCGGGGAGAGCAGCGGCAGGCGGATGCCGGTGAACAGTCGCCAGGCGCCGGCGCCGTCGATGCGGGCGGCCTCGATGACCGAGGGCGAGATGTTCTGGAGCCCGGCGAGGAAGATCACCACGTTCAAGCCCATCGACGACCAGATCGTGACGATGCAGACCGCGAGGAGCGCGAGCTTGGGGTCCTGCAGCCAGTCGGGCGGGGTGATGCCGAACACGTTGGCGATGGTGGTGGACAGCAGGCCGTCCGCGCGGAACATCTGCTGCCAGATCATGGCGACCGCGACCGTCGACGTCACGACGGGCGCGAAGAACAGGATGAGGTAGAGCGTGCGGGTCTTGAGCCGTTCGAGCGCGACCGCGACGATCACGGCGAGCGTGAGGCCGATCGGCACGGTGATGACCGCGATCAGGAGGGTGTTGAGGATGGCGCGGCCGAGGAGCGGGTCGGTGAGCTGCTCGGCGAAGTTCGCGAAGCCCACCCACTCCAGGTCGCTCAGCCCGTCCCACTCCGCGAAGGCCAGCACCAGGCTGGCCCCGAACGGCAGGATGACGAACAGGGCCATGCCGAGCAGCTGCGGGGCGACGAACACGTAGCCCCAGCGGCGGTCGCGGCGGCGCCACGCGGCCTCGGGGCGCAGGGGCGGGGCGGATGCCGCAGGCTCGGCCTGCGGCATCCGTCCGTTCTCGGTGAGAGTGGTCACCGGTCTACTTCTCCGACCGTTCCGCGACCACGTCGGCGATCGTGTCGAGCGTGGTCTGCGCGTCGACCTTGCCCTCGTAGAGCTTCTGGAACTCCTCCGCGATGGCGACGGGCAGCCCGGGGATGCGTGCCTCGGCGGGGTAGTCCTCGAAGCCGATGTCGCGCATGTCGAGGAAGGTCTGCGCGTGCGGGGGGTAGTCACCCTCCAGCACGACCTCGTCGGCGCCCTTGATGGACGGGACCGCGTTGCCGCCGCCCTCGAGGCGGAAGGTCTGTCCCTCGGCGGAGAGGAACTCGGTCCAGAACGTGAACGCGGCGTCCTTCACCTTGGTCTTGCCGTTGATCGCGAGGAACGACGTGGCGACGCCGGTCGGCGCTTCCGCACCGTCGGGGGTGGGCCAGCGCACGATGTCGTAGCTGTCCTGCTCGCCCGCCGCGCTCACGGTGCCGATCGTGTAGCGGCCCTGCACGAAGAACCCGGCCTTGTGCGTCACGAACACGCTGTCGGCACCGGCGCCGTCGGGGAGGGTGTCGGCGACCACGAAGGTGCCGTCCTGGAAGAGGTCGCCGAACTGCTGCATGGCCTCGACCGTGTCGGCGTCCTCGTTGGCGACGAACGTCCCCTTGTCGTCGTACGGGGCGTCGAGGCCCTGCGACGACAGCCAGCTCCAGTGGGTGGCCCAGTAGTTCCAGTACATGGTGCCGGTGAGGCCCGCGTCGTGCAGGGCCGCGTTCATCTCGAGGAACTTGTCGGTGGTCCACTCGCCGTTCTCGGCCAGGGTCGCGGGGTCTTCGGTGATGCCGGCCGCGGCGAGCGCCTGCTTGTCGTACCAGAACACGTCGGGGTTGGAGTCGTTGGGCGCCGCGTAGACCTCGTCGTCCTTCTCGGCCGCACCGAACAGGCCGGGGAAGAAGTCGTCGTAGGCGGTCTTGCTGTCCTTCGAGTCCATCAGCTCGCGCAGCGGCATGAGCCGGTTCGAGTCGACGAACTGCCCGATCATGTCGTCGCCCACGTAGAACACGTCGGGCGCGGTGTTGCTGGTCAGCTGGGCGAGCAGCTTGGAGTGGTAGTCGCCGTAGCCGGCCACGGGCTGCAGTTTGACGGTGATGTCGGGGTGGCGCTCCATGAAGTCCTTGTTGAACTCCTCGTAGCGGGTGAGCTCCTCCGGAGTGCCCCAGGTGGACCACACGACGGTGGCCTTGCCGTCGGCGTCGACGCTGCCGCCCCCGCCGCCACCGCTGCACGCGGCGAGTCCGAGTGCGAGCGCTCCGGCGGCGCCCAGGGCCAGATACCGTGTCGCAGCACGTGCCATCTCGCTACCTCTTTCATCGTTGAAGTTCGGGTCGGATCACCCCGCGGGGCTCTCCAGTATTCTGTATACAGAACGCAATCCTGTCAAGGGTGAGCCATCGCCGCACGACGAAGGGGCGGACCCCACCCGGATCCGCCCCTCCTGTCCCGTGGCGCTCAGTGCCCGGCGGCACCCACCACCACGAACTCGTTCGGGATCACGTCGAGCGTGGCCTCGGCCGCCACCTCGCCCGTGTGCAGGTCGACCGCGACGATGCGCTTCTTCGCCGGCTCGGTCACATAGGCGATGTCGCCCACCACCCGCAGGCCCGGGTGCGGGTCCTGCCACTCGGCCGGGCTCTCCCACGCGTCGATGACCGACCAGGAGTCCTGCACCGCACCGGACTCGTCGAGCACGGTGAGGCTGCCGTCGGCGCCCAGCACCACGATGTCGTCGTGGGCGCTGCGACCCACACCGCGCCACGTGTACTCGGCCGGGGCATCGACCACCGAGAGGCTCGCGGCCGCGGTGTCGACCAGCACCAGCTGCGACAGGAAGTAGCCCTCCTGGTCGGGATCCGTCTTGTAATCGCCGACCGCGACGGCGCTGGTGTCGGTCACGTAGGCGTTGCCGGTGCGCCCGAACTCGTCCGGGGCGTCGAGCTTGGTGAAGGCGCCGTCCGCGAAGAGCAGCACACCGTCCTCGCAGCCGAACATCACGACCTCCCCCTTCAGCGCGCCCTCCCCGTGCACGCTCGGGCACCGCTCGTCGCGCGCGAGCTCGGTGCCGTCCGCCGCCAGGTGCCGCACGCCGCTCCGGGCCTCCGCCGTGCCGATCGTGGACAGGACGGTGCCGTCGGACAGCTCGATGGCCACCCCGTGGTGCGCCGCCTCCGACGCGATGGTGTCGAACTCCGGCAGGGTGCCCGTGCCGACCGCGTCGGTGTCGAACACGCGCACCTCTCCGGTGCCGTCGTCGAACAGCGCGGTGCGGCCGGCGTGCGGGGTCGCGTGTCCGGCGGCCACCGCCTCGAACACCTCCCCGGTGAACTCGACGGCTCCGGAGGCGAGACCGGTGTCGAGCACGTGGAAGCCGTCCTCGGCCGTGACGAACACATGGCCGTCGTGGTCGCCCGCGCCGTTCACGCGCAGGAATCCGTCGAGCTCGGCCTCGCCGACGGTCTCGAGGGTGTCGCCGTCGAGCACGACCACGCCACCGTCGTAGGTGAGGGCGACGCGGGTCTCCGCCTCGTGATGGTCGTGCTGCTCCGGCGCGGCACCGGTGGTGTTCTCGGACGCGGGGGAGGCTCCGGCGCATCCGGTGAGGGCCACGGCGGCGATCGCGCCGAGGGCGCCCAGCGCGAGGCGTCTGCGGGGTCGGGACATGGGTTCGTCTCTCTTTCTTCTCAGGGTGCGCGGATGCGCGGCGGCGCGGGGCGCCGAGGACTCTGGATCAGCCGACGAGCTGGAGGAACGCGGCCTCGAGGTCGCTGAAGGTACGGGTGATGCGCGCGTCGCCGTTGTCGATCTCGTAGACCGTTCCCGCGGCGGGATCGGCGACGTAGACGCGTCGTGCGGACACCCGCAGCTCCACGCGGTCTCGCAGCGCCGGGTCTGCGATGGTCGCCGCGAGCAGGGGCTCGGTGCGGGCCAGCACGGATCCGTCCGGCGCCAGCACGCGGAGCCGTCCCTCCGCGTCGACCGCGACCGTGCGACCGGCGTCGTCTCCGAGGGCGACGGCACGGATGAGCGGGACGTCGGAGGGGATTAGCGTCCAGGTGCGCTGACGCACGTCGAGCAGCCATGCACCCTCGTCACCGGCGACGCCGGCGAGGTCCGGCCGGTCGGCGCGACCGTCGAGCCGCGTCGCCGCGGGGGCTCCGGCCGGATACGGGATCGCCTCGCCGACGATCTCTCCGCCCACCTGCCGGGTGAAGAGCACCGCCCCTTCCGCGCACGCGAAGACCGCGCCGACGCGGGTGAGGTCGGCGTCGGAGACCGCGCCGCACGGTATCTCGGCCGCGGCGGCAGGGGCGCCCTCGCCGTCGACGATCCGGATGGTGCCGGAGGCGGTGGGCACGAGGAGCCGGTCGGCGAACGGGAGGACCGGGCCTGCGTGCGCCAGGTCGAGCCGGGCGGTGCCGAGTCCGCCGGCGAGGTCGTCGTGCGGGAGCACGACGACCTCCGCGCCGCCGAAGCCGATCGCCGTGCTCTGACCGGCCCCGCTCACCCGCACCTCTCCGTGGCCGTCCAGCGAGCCGAGCTGCCGCGGCTCGCCCTGGAACGAGTGCGTGTGGTCGCCGTGCGGCACGGTCCAGCGCCCGGTATCGACCACGTCCACGGTCGCGTCGTCGCCGTCGGTGCGGGCGAGGAACACGAGGCGCCCATCGCCCGACACCGCGGCCCTCCCGGCCCCGGCGTCAGTGAGGACGACGCGCTCCTCGGTGTCGAGATCGAGGAGGGTGAGGGCGCCCCGCTCGTCCGCGACGGCGAGGGCGAGGGCGGGCGCAGCGACCTCCGCGGCGCCGCCCGAGTCGATGCCGTGCGCATCGGGATCCGCCGTCGCAGCGGGCGCGACCGGGGAGGCGCACCCGGCGGCGGCGAGGAGGACGAGGAGGGCGGAGGGGGCGAGGGCTGCCCGCCGGAGGAGTGCGAGGTTCATGACTCTGTCACCCTATTGAGAACGATTCTCAATCTCAAGTCAGGGAGTGAGGGAGCCGACCTATGGCCCGTCCGGTGCGACGAGCGAGCGGACGAACGTCCGAGGCGGGGCGTAGGGTCGCACCATGAGCAGCGCAGAACCCCTCCCGCGGCACGGCGTCATCCCCTCCTACCTGCTCGCGCGCCTCGCCGAGTCCGGCCGCTTCCCCAGGGCGGCAGCCGCCGCCCGGCAGACCCTCACGGCCGGTCGTCCACCGTTCCGCGCACGCATCGACCTCTCGATCGACGAGAACGGCGACCTCGTCGCCCAGCTGTCCGACGCGCCGAACCGCACGATCAGCGACGCCGGCAACACGCAGCAGCTGCCGGGCGCCGTGGTCCGCGGCGAAGACGACGCGCCGGTCGACGACCCCGCCGTGAACGAGGCCTTCGACGGCCTCGGCGCCACGTTCGAGATGCTGCTGGCCGCCTTCCAGCGCAACTCGCTCGACGACGCGGGGGCGCCGCTCGACGCGACCGTGCACTACGGCGTCGACTACGACAACGCGTTCTGGGACGGCGAGCGCATGGTGTTCGGCGACGGCGACGGCGAGGTGTTCCGCGGCTTCACCGGCTCGCTCACCGTGATCGGGCACGAGCTCGCACACGGGGTCGTGCAGCACACCGCGAACCTGGAGTACCAGGGCCAGCCCGGCGCCCTGAACGAATCGATCGCCGACGTCTTCGGCGCGCTCACCGAGCAGTACGCGCAGGGCCAGACCGCGGCGCAGGCGAGCTGGCTCATCGGCGCCGAGATCTTCACCGAGGCCGTGCAGGGCGCGGCGCTGCGGTCGATGATCGCCCCCGGCACGGCCTACGACGACGATGAGCTCGGCAAAGACCCGCAGCCCGACCACATGAGCGGCTTCGTCCGCACGACCGAGGACAACGGCGGCGTGCACATCAACTCGGGCATCCCCAACCGGGCGTTCGCCCTGTTCGCGCGCGACCTCGGCGGCAACGCCTGGGAGCGCGCGGGAACCGTCTGGTACCGGGCGCTCACGGGCGGGCTGTCGAGCACGGCCACGTTCACGGAGTTCGCCGACGCCACGGTGGCCGCGGCCGTCGCGGTCGACGAGGAGACGGCGGCCGCGGCTCGACGGGCGTGGAGCGCCGTGGGAGTCTATGAGCATGAGCGAGGACCCGGCACCTCCGAGTGACGCCCCCGTCGTGATCGCCGTCGTGCGATCGGGCGGCATCGCGGGCATCCGTCGCCAGTGGCGTGTGGAGGCGGAGCCGTCCGACGCGGACGAGTGGATCACGCTCATCGACCTCTGCCCGTGGGACCAGGACGCCGACGCGTCACGCGGGGCCGACCGCTTCATGTGGAGCATCCGCGCGCGCACGCCCTCCGAGCGCCGGGAGCGCGAGCTGCCCGACTCCGCGCTCGAGGGCCCCTGGCGGACGCTCGTCGAGGCCGTGCGCGCCGCCTCGACCCGCGACCCCGCCTGAGCCCGGCCCGCGGGCAAGCGATCAATCCCGTGTGAATGCGACCGCGAGTCGTGCGGCCGGGGTCATGATGGACTCCATGGGACTCTTCCAGCAGCGACCCGAAGAAGAAGAGCAGCAGTGGGCTCTGCCGTCCGAGCCGCTCGAACGCTCCGACGCCGACCTCCTCGACACGGCCCCCGCGGTGGACCCCCTCACGCTCGGCCTCGGCGCCCCGGCCTCTGTGAGCTCGATCGTGTTCCCGGTCGCACCGCCCGCGCCCGAGGCCGCGACGATCGAGAACAGCGACCCCGAGGACTGACCGCGCTGCCCTCTCGCGCGGCCGCGTCGGCCCCCACCGATACGGTGGAAGGATGACCATCACCGCCGCCGCAGACGGCTCCGCCCTGGGCAACCCCGGCCCGAACGGCTGGGCCTGGTACATCGACGACGCCAACTGGGCGGCCGGTGGTTCCCCGCACGGCACCAACAACCAGGGCGAGCTGCGGGCCGTGCTCGAGCTCCTCCGCGCGACCGCCGGCACCGACGAGAAGCTGCTGATCGAGTGCGACAGCCGCTACGTGATCGACTCCGTGACGAAGTGGATGCCGGGGTGGAAGCGCCGCGGGTGGCGCAAGTCCGACGGCGGCCCCGTGCTCAACCGCGACCTGCTCGAGGGCATCGACGAGGCGATCCGCGGTCGGGACGTGGAGTTCTCGTGGGTCAAGGGCCACGCGGGACACCCCTTGAACGAGGCAGCGGACGAGCGCGCGAACGCGGCGGCGAAGGCGTACCAGCAGGGGCAGGAACCGCGCCGGGGCCCGGGCTTCACCCTCGCGACCGACGCCGGTGCCGCGGTCGCCGCCTCCGCCCCCGTCGCCGCGCACGCCGCGACCACCAGCTCTCCCGAGAGGACAGCCCCGGCCGCGAAGACCACCTCCGTCGCGGCGGCGACCTCCGCTCCGGCCGCGGGTTCCGACCCCATCACCGGGGCGCCCACCGCCTCCGGCCCTGCCGCCACCCCCGTCTCCGGGTCGTACGCGGAACCGCTGTGGGCGGAGCCCTCCGACCTGCTCGACGGCCTCGACCGCCCCGACGACGACCCGATCGAACTGCGGATCCCGCTGTCGTCCGATGAGCACGTGCGCCTCCGCGACCGCGCCGAGGCGCAGGGCGTCTCGCTCGAAGAGGCCCTGCGTCGGCTGATCTGAGCGCACGGCGCAGCCCCCCGCGACGCGGCGAGCGCTCGGGTGGACTCCGTAGACTCGGCGGATGATGGTGGGGACGGTGACGCGGCGGTGAGGACCCGTACGGTCTTCGGCCTGCTCCGTCTGAGCGCAGCCGCCATCTGCCTCGTCGCCCTCATCCACCGCATGGCCTGGGGCCTGGCGTCGCACACCATCGCGAGCCAGAACTTCTTCGCCTACCTGACGAACCAGTCCAACCTCGCGTTCGTGGTGCTGCTGTCGATCGCGGGGGTGCTCGCCTTGCGGCGTGCGCGAGACCCGCGGTGGCTCACGGTGGCGCTGGCGCTCGTGCTGACGTGGACGATCACGGCCGGCCTGGTGTTCGCGATCCTGGTGTGGCAGGCGGGTGTGCGCGGCATCCGCATCGACGTGCCGTGGTCGGATCAGGTGCTGCACTTCTACCTGCCGGCGGTCACGGTCGCGGCCTGGGCGCTGGCTCCGGGGCATCGAGCCGTGCCGTGGCGTGTGGTTCCGATCACCCTCGTGTATCCGGTGCTGTGGGGTGTCGCGACGCTCATCCGTGGCCCGCTGATCGGCTGGTATCCGTACTACTTCCTCGACCCGCGGCAGGTGAGCGGTCCGCCCGAGTTCGTGATCTCGTGCGCGGTGGCCCTGGCATCGTTCAGCATCGTCGCGACCGCCCTGGTGCTGATCAGCCGGATGCCGCTGCCGCGGCGGTTGCGCACCGACGCGGATCCCGAGCCCGACGATCCCCCGGACGCCGACCGCGGCAGCCCGGCCGGTGCGGTCGATGCGCGCGAGCGGGTCGGCGCGTCGGCTCAGACGTAGACGGTCAGCGACGCCAGCGCCGCGTCGAACGCGTCGTCGTCGCTGAGCTCCGCGAACTCGGCGGCGGCCGCACCCCCGACGATGCCCACCAGCACGTTCTCGCCCGTGACGGGGCGCAGATTGATCCAGGTGGGGATGACCGCGTCGGTGCCGACCGCGTGCCACACGGCCTCGTCGTTCTCCCAGAAGGCCTCGTCCCACCGCAGCCACACGGTCTCGATGGACCCCATGCCGAGCGCCGAGATCGCGCCGCGGTTGGCGAAGGGCAACGGCGGGTCGAACTCGATGCTGCGGTCCTGCAGCACCCCGAGCGGCACCGTCACCACCACCCGGTCGAACGACAGGGCCTCCCCGGTGCCGAGGCGCACGCTCACCCCGGTGTCGTCGTAGGCCAGGCGGGCGACCGGGGAGTTCAGGCCGACCTGCACTCCGTCGAGCGCGTGCTCCACGAACGGCACGAGGCTGTCGCGGGTGGCGGCCGGGTCGCCCGTGGGCAGCGGCGGCGCGAACCAGCTGGAGAGCTCGTCGGCTGCGGCACCCGTGCGCGCGGCGAGGATGTCGAGCAGGGCGGCGGTCGAGGGATCCGCGGGGTCGATGCCCGCGGCGGTCAGCGCGTCGGTGACCGAGACGTCTTCCGGGGCGGCCTGGGCGGCGGCGATCGCCGTGGTGACGGGCACGGGGTCGACGGGTTCGATGTCGCCGTCGGGGGTGCGCCACAGCGAGCCGGTGAGATCGACGGTTCCCACGTCGCCGGCGCGCAGCCGGTCGAGCACCTCGGCGTCGTCCTCGCCGAACAGCCACGCGCCGAGCTGCACCGGCACCGGCCAGGAGTCGTCGCTGCGGGTGAAGACGCGCCCGCCGACGCGGTCGCGCGCCTCGAACACGGTCACCTGCAGGCCCCGGTCGGCGAGGAGGGCGGCGGCGGTGGCTCCCGCGAGGCCCGCGCCGATCACGGCGACGCGCTCCCCCGATCCCGCGGCATCCATCAGCTCGTCGACCACGCGCTCACCCGAGGCGATGGCTCCGCGCACAGTGCCGGGGGCGTCTTCGTCGGTGGCCTCGCCCGCGAAGAAGAGGCGATCGTCGACCGGGCGGCCGAGGGCGGCGCGGGCATCGGCGAGCACTCCGACGGGGGTGAAGCTGGCAGCTCCCAGGGCGAACGGGTCGGTGGTCCAGGTGCTGCGGATGCTGCCGGCAGGGGCCGGGACGCCGGGCGGGGGCTCGGGCTCACGCGTGCGGGTGGGCGTCGGCGTGGGCTTCGGCTCCGGCGTGCAGGAGGCGAGAAGCACCGAGACGGCACCGGCTCCGGCGCCGAGGAGCAGGGTGCGGCGCGTGATCCTCATCGTGCCGCCACTTTATCCCGCTCCACCCCGGTCCGCCGCCGCGCCTCCGCGATGGGCGGTCCACAACTCCCCGGAAACGGCGAGCAGGGACGCGGAATCGGCCGGATCCACGAGGGACCCGGCCGATTCCGAGGAGTCGTGGACGACGGAGCGGTCAGACCGCCAGCAGTTCGCGTTCCAGGCGGGCGAACGAGGCCTCCATGCCGTCGGCCATGCCGGTGGCCAGGATCATGTCGCGCGTCTCCTTGTCGGGGTACTCGATGAGCACCGTGACGAGCGTGGCGCCGTCCTCCTCGTAGAGGCTCAGGTCGTTGACGGTCTCGGTGGGCATGCCCTGCATGCGTTCGGTGGTGACGGCGCGGCGCGGGGCGTCGATCAGCAGCGCCTCGCCCTCGAACCCGAACGGCTCGCCCTCGGTGTCGCCGACCGGCGCCCACGAGTTGCGGTACGACTGACCGACCTCGGTCGCCGCGACGCACTCGGTCATCTCCCACCCGTCCGGGCCGAGCATCCACTGGCGGATGAGGTCGGGCTCGAAGTGCGCGCGCCACACCAGCTCGCGCGGACCCTCGACGAGCCGGGTGATGCGCACGTGGGTGTCGTCGAGCAGCTCCACCCGGGTGCCCTTGCCCTGCGCGTAGTCGCGGAGGTCCTGCAGCACGGCGTCGAGCTGGCCCATCGCCATCTTGATGCCCTCGACCTGACCCATCTCGACGACCTGTTCGAGCGCGTCGACCGAGTCGAAGTGGCTCGTGGTGACCATGCGGGTGCCCTCGGGCGTGGAATCGAACGTGAAGCTCATGCGCTGCGCGGGGAAGCCGTCGAGGGGCTTTCCGTGCTCGTCGGCGAAGGAGTCGAGCACCTCGAAGCGGTGCGGCTCCTCGATGGCGAGGAACTCCCAGACGCCCGTCGACTTCTCGCCGCGAGGTCCGTTCATCGTGTAGACCGCGCGGCCGCCGACCGTGTGGTCCCACGCGGTGAAGGTGGCGGGCCAGCCGGGAGGACCCCAGAAGCGCTCGAGCTGGCGCGGATCGCTGTACGCGTTCCAGACCCGCTCAATGGGGGCGGCGAAGTCGGCCGTGACGGTCATCGTGAGGTCGTCGGCATCGGTGGTGACGTCGGTGACGGGCATGTCAGTCTCCTGGGTTCTCTCGTGCGTTGTCGGTGGTGTCGCTGTCGTGGCGACCGGCGGGCGTCTCGGCCAGCAGGTCGTCGAGCCGGGCGATGCGCGACCGCCACAGCTCTTCGTAACGGGCGAGGAGCGCCCTGGCGCGGGCGATCATCTCGGGGTTCGCGCGGACGAGCCGCTCGCGTCCCTCGGCGCGCTTGACGATGAGGTTCGCGGCCTCGAGCACGGCCACGTGCTTCTGGACAGCCGCGAACGACATCTCGTATTCGGCGGCGAGGGTCGAGACGGACTGCTCCCGCTCGATCGTCCGGCGCAGGATGTCGCGCCGGGTCGACGTCGCCAGTGCGTGGAACACACGGTCGACCTCCGCTTCGCTCAGTTCATTTCGTGCAACCATTTGGTTGTACGTTATGCCTGACGTGCGGGCGTGTCAAGAGGTATGTGTGGCGACGTCGCCCCGGGTCGTCGTCGTCGGTGAGGCGACGCTAGGATCGAGCCATGGAAATCGACGAGGTCGACAGAGCGTAGGCGCCGGCCATCTGGCCACATCCCGCTGCGCCCCCTTCCCTCCCGCGACGAGCCGGGCCATCGCCCGGTCGTCGACCACCGCATCCGCCGCTGACGCGCATTCCGTTCGCGAGCACGGATGGGCATCGAACGTCCGCGTCGCGCGCCGTTCGGTCGCACGGGGCCGCATCCCGCTGAATCCTCAGCGCGCCCATTTCCGACCCCGCTGACCCCGTCAGCAGCCCGCACCGGGCAGAACACGAGAGATCCTCATGTCGACCTCATCCGTCATCACCCTTCAGAACGTCTCCTTCGAGTGGCCGGACGGCACGCTCGCGCTCGACGACGTGACCGGCAGCTTCACGGCGGGCCGAACCGGCCTCATCGGCAGGAACGGCGCCGGAAAGTCCACCCTCCTCCGCCTCATCGCCGGCGACCTGACGCCGTCGCGCGGTCGCATCCACACCGCCGGCGACGTCGGCTATCTCCCGCAGATGCTGACACTGGGACACGACGCGACCATCGCCGAGCTCCTCGGGGTGCACGACATCCTCGCTGCGATCCGTGCCATCGAGGGCGGCGACGTCGACGTGCGCCATTTCGACACCATCGGCGACGACTGGGACATCGAGCCGCGCGCGAACGAGGCCCTGAGCCAGCTGGGATTCGCCGACACCGCCCTGGATCGACGCGTCGGAGAACTGTCCGGCGGCGAAGCGATGTTGATCGCCATCTCAGGACTGCGTGTGCGACGTACGGCGATCACCCTGCTCGACGAGCCGACGAACAACCTCGACCGTCGGACCCGCGGGCGGTTGGCCGAACTCGTCGACCAGTGGCCGGGAACGCTCATCGTGGTGAGCCACGATGTGGAACTGCTCGAGCACATGGACGCGACCGCAGAGCTGCACGCCGGGAACCTCTCGGTCTTCGGCGGCCCGTACAGCGAGTTCACCGCGCACCTGGAGCTGGAGCAGGCGGCCGCGAGCCAGGCCGCACGGACCGCGCAGCAGGCGTTGAAGGTGGAGAAGAAGCAGCGCATCGAAGCGGAGACGAAGCTCGCCAGGCGTGAGCGCACCGGCAAGAAGACGCAGGCCAGCGGCGGCATCCCGAAGATCATGGCCGGCAACAGGGCGAGCAAGGCGCAGGCCGCCGCCGGATCGATGCGGACGACCCTGGACGACAAGGTGCGCAGCGCTCAGGCCGCCGTCGACGCGGCCGACGCACGCGTTCGCGCCGAGGAGCACATCCATCTCACCCTGCCTGACCCCGATGTTCCGCGTGCGCGCCGCATCGCCGAGCTCTCCGACGGCGAGACGACGATCGTCATCCAGGGACCAGAGCGCGTCGCGCTCGTCGGGCCGAACGGGGCCGGCAAGTCGACGCTGCTGGAACGCCTTCTCCGCGGTGAGCCCGTCTCGGCGGGACGCCCGTCCGGATCGCTGCTGACGGACCGGGTCGGCTACCTCCCGCAGCGACTCGACGGACTCGACGATGCGCAGTCCGCGTTCACGATCATTCAGCGTGCCGCTCCCGCCTCCGCGCCGGATACCGTGCGCAACCAGCTCGCGCGCCTCCTCATCCGTGGCGCGGCCGCCGACAGACCCGTCGGAACCCTGTCGGGCGGTGAGCGTTTCCGTGTCAGCCTGGCCCAGCTGCTCCTGGTCGAACCGCCGGCTCAGCTGCTCATCCTCGACGAGCCGACGAACAATCTCGACATCACGAGCGTGGATCAGCTCATTGAAGCGCTCGGAAGCTACCGCGGCGCCCTCCTGGTCGTGAGTCACGACGCCGACTTCCTGAGACGTCTCGGCATCGAGCTGGTGATCGGGATCGACGAGCAGGGCCGACTCCGTCGAGCGTCCCTGTGAAGCTCAGGCGGACGCGCTCGCGGGGGCGTCGCGGTGACGAGCCCGGAACTGCGCGACCTTGACGCGGTTGCCACAGGTGCGCATCGAGCACCATTCCCGGCGACCGCCCCGCGAACGGTCGACGTACACCTGCGTGCAGCCCGGCCGCCCGCACTCGCGGAGCAGCGCGGCGTCGTCACCACCGAAGAGCTCGACGGCGTTGCGCGCCACCGTCGCGAGCCCGTTCGCGGCCGATCCCTCTCGCCGGGTGGAGGCGTCGTCGAGCATCAGCCGCACGGGGGCGGAGCCGGCCCAGCGGTTGAGCACGCCGACGGCCACACTCGGCAGTCCGTGCCCCTGCAGTCGTGCGAGAGCGCAGTCGTAGATGGCTTCGCGCAGCTCGATCGCGCGCTCCAGCTCCGTCCGGCTGGCCGCGGGCGCCTCGCCGATGACGCCCGCTTCGACGAACCAGGCGTCGAGCGCGGGCCCGTCGGCGAGCATCTCGCGCGGCTCCGGATCGCGGCGCGCGCGAAGCGTGCCCACGAAATCGAGAGCGAGAGTCCCACAGGGGAAGGCGTGCATCACGTAACCACTCTAACGGGTATCGAGCGGATCGGGGTAACCATCTTGACAGGTTACTCGGGTGCTGTCAGGGTGTAACCATTCCAAACGGTTACTCTACGAAAGGCCCCCGATGTCCGTCACCCGATTCCAGGTGTCCTCGCCGCTCTCCCCCACGGCCGCCATGGCCGTCCTCACCGACTTCAGCCCCGCACGCACCGAGATCTGGTCGGGCATCGAGCCCGAGCACTTCCACGTGCACGACCACGGAGCGAACTGGGCCGAGGTCACCGAAGGCAACGACGCCGCCTGGGAGCGCGGACGCTACGAGTGGGACACCGCCGCGGGCTCCGCGACGATGGTCACCCACGACTCCAAGCTGTTCGGCGCCGGCGGCGGCTGGGACTTCCGCTTCACCCCCGCGGGTGACGGCACGCTCATCAACGTCACGCTGACCAGAAGCCCCGCCGCCTTCGGCCCCCGGGTGCTCGCCGCGCTCCTGCCCCTCCTCGGCACCCCCGGCCTCAAGAAGTCGTTCACCTCCGCCTTCAGCGCCCGCTGACCGCGCCCGCCCACAAGAACAGGAACAAGCACCATGGAACTCGCCCTCGAGATCGTCGTCCTCCCCGTCTCCGACGTCGACCGCGCCAAGGATTTCTACACCAGAATCGGTTTCCGCGAGGACGCCGACTTCGCCACCGATCGCGGACTGCGCGTCGTGCAGTTCACCCCACCGGGATCGAGCGCCTCGATCATCTTCGGCGAGCAGCTCACGTCGGCTCGGCCCGGCAGCGCGCGCGGGCTGCATCTGGTCACCTCCGACCTCGCGGGTGCCCGGCAGGAACTCGCCGACCGCGGGATCGACATCACCCCGATCTGGCACGACGCCGACGGCGTCTTCCACTGGGCCGACGGCCAGAACCGCGTCGACGGGCCGAACGAGGAGCACGACAGCTACGCGTCGTACGCCTCGTTCGACGACCCCGACGGCAACGAGTGGATCATCCAGCAGGTGATCGACCGACTCCCCGGGCGCTGATCATGGCCGAGTCGATCGACACCGAACGCGCAGCGGGCGTTCTCGAGGAACTGCTCCGCACGACCGCTGCGGCCCACGGCATCTACGAGCGCGAACAGCTCGGCGGCGTCTACGACGAGCAGTGGCCCACCTGGTACGCGTCGTTCGTCGCGCGGGCGCTCGCGGAACACGGATACGCCCTGACGAGGTAACCAGGAGGACTGGAGCCTGTCTCGGCGGAGTTGTCGAAATGCGCGGGTGCCGTTCGTGGTGTCAGTATCCGGAGTCCTCGGGCTCCCCTCACCCCGGAAGGCGGCACCCGTGCATACTGATCCGATGATGGCGCTGCTGCTCCACGACACGGCAACGCACCAGGGGTCCGTCGCGTGGCAGAGGCGAGCGGCCCTCGCCGATCGCCGGATCGCCGTCCCGCCCGCGCCTCGCGGGAGCGGTGCACGACTCGCTCCGATCCGGCGCGTCTTCGCGGCCCTGTCGACGCGGAGGGCGTCATGACACCGACCCCCTCCCGCGCGGGGGATGCCATCACGCGGACGCATCGGGAGGAATGGACCCGGATCGTCGCCGGACTGGCGCGCCGCTTCGGCGACCTCGATCTGGCCGAGGAGATGGCCGCGGAGGCGTTCGCGGCAGCCGTGGAGCACTGGCCGGCGCACGGCATCCCGCCGAACCCGGCCGGCTGGGTGACGACCACGGCGAACCGCCGTGCGATCGATCGGCTCCGTCGCGAGGCTCGTCGCGACGAGAAGCACCGGGAGGCGATGATGCTGCACGACACAGACCCGCCGGCGTCCGCGGGCGTGGTGGAGGACGATCGACTGCGCCTGCTGTTCATCTGCTGCCACCCGACGCTGCCGCTGGAGGCCCGCGTCGCCCTGACACTGCGCATGGTGGGCGGCCTCAGCGTCGCGGAGATCGCCCGCGCGTTCCTCGTGCAGGACACCACGATGGGCCAGCGCATCTCCCGGGCGAAGGCGAAGATCAAGGCCGCCCGGATCCCGTTCACGATCCCGCGCGCGGAGGACCTCCCCGCCCGCACCGACGCCGTCCTGACCGTGCTGTATCTCGTGTTCAACGAGGGGTATCTCGCGTCAGGCCCGGACTCGCCCCCGCTCCGGCGAGACCTGACCGCCGAGGCGATCCGCCTCGCGAGACTCGCCCACGACCTCCTCCCCGACGACCCGGAGGTGACCGGGCTCCTCGCCCTGATGCTCCTCACCGAGGCGCGAGCCACCGCGCGCCTGTCCCCCGACGGCGAGCTGGTGCGGCTGGACGAACAGGACAGGACAGCGTGGGACCGGTCCGCCATCGCGGAGGGTCTGCAGCTCCTGCGCTCCCGCGCCGACGAGCTGGACGCCGGGCGTCCGGGACGGTATCTGCTGCTGGCCGCGATCAACGCGGTGCACGTCACCGCCGCCGACGCGCGGGACACCGACTGGGATCGGATCGTGTCGCTGTACACGCGGCTCGAGCAGATCGATCCGAGCCCCGTCATCACCCTCAACAAGGCGATCGCGGTCTCCGAGTTCGACTCCCCGCAGGTCGCCCTCGCGATGATCGAGCCGCTCGCCGAGACGCTCGACGGCCACCACGCCTTCCACGTCGCGCGCGCCGAGCTGCTGCGTGCGCTCGGCCGACCGGCCGAGGCCCGCTCCGCCTACGACCGCGCGATCGCCCTCGGCGGCAACACCGCCGAGACCGCGCACCTCATCCGCCGCCGCACTCACCTCACAAGAAACGGAGACACCCCATGAGCAGCACGTACCTCGTCATCCACATGTCCGATTCCACCGGGACCCCGCTGGCCCGCGCGGAGGATCAGGAGATCCTCGAACGCTGGGCGACCGAGGGCGACGCGGCGGGGCGCCTCGGAGACGGTGGCCCGGTCGCCGGACCCGAACAGGCCAAGTCCGTCGCGGTCCGCGACGGGAAGACGATCATCACCGACGGGCCGTTCCCGGAGTTCAAGGAGTGGTTCGCTGGTTACGACCTCGTCACCGCCGACTCGATCGACGAGGCCGCCGCCTTCATGGCGAAGCATCCCGTCGCGATCGCGGGCCGGATCTACATCCTGCCGCTGGTTAAGCTCCCCTGGGACGAGTCCTGACGTGCCCCGGTTCGCGGTCCTGATCTACGCCGGCGACTCCCGACACGCCCACACGGCGACCCCGGAGGAGCTGCAGGAGTGCGACGAGCACTTCGACTCCCTGGTCGCGTCCGGCCGCATGCGGGCCGCGTACGCGCTGACCCCTCGGTCGATGGCGCGCACGCTGCGGGCGGACGGCCCGACCGACGGGCCCTACGGGTCGGGGGACGTCGTCGCCGGGTTCTACATCCTGGATGCCGCCGACATCGACGAGGCCATCCATCTCGCTCGGAAGGACCCGTCGTTGCTGTCCGGCGGGGCCGTCGAGGTGCGTCCGGTGCACAGCGGCGGTCCCGTCACGCCCCCGGCGTGATCTCCGTTCACGGGGGTCCCCCTCCCTTCCCGAGCGACGCCAGGGCGACCGGGGCGACGAGCGGGGCGATCACTCAGCCGCCGCGGGCCGCGCCGCGTGGCGCGCGGCGATCGTGCGCGCGGCCTCCTCGACGACCCGTCGCTGCTCGGCGCCCGTGATCGACCAGGTGCCGTGCACGAGGCGCGGCCAGAAGACCTCGGAGGCGATCATCCCGAGGAACTGCGCCGAGGTGCGGTCCGGTTCGGGGATGTCCGCTGTGCCCGCCGCGTGCGATGCCCGAAGGAAGCGCCCCAGCGCCTCCAGCACGGGGAGCGTGCCGAAGTCGAACGTCCGCTCCCGCACCTCGGGGAACTTCGGCGACTCGGCGATGACGGTCCGCATCAGGTCGACCATCTGCGCACGGGTCACCAGTTCCGCGTAGGCGTGCCCGAGCGCCACGAGCCCCTCCTCGAAGTCGTCCGTCGACACCTCCACGGGGTCTGGGTCGCGCGCTCCTCCGGCCGCGAGCACCGCCGCCTCGAACAGCGCCGCCTTGGTCGGGAACTGCTTGAACAGCGTGGCGGTGGAGACCCCTGCTCGCTCGGCGACGCGAGCCAGCGACGTGCGGTCATATCCGGATTCGAGGAACAGCGGTGTCGCGGCGGCGAGGATCGCCTCCCGGTTCGTCGCCGCCAGCGCTCGGTGATAGGAGGAGTCGCCGCGAGTCATGCCTCCAGTATCCCATAGTGGTGAGCGCATTGACTTCCCTCTCCACTCCACGTACGGTTTGAGGCAAGTCACTCAACTCACCTCTTCGAAGGAGCACTCATGGCCACGGTGATCGTCCATGCCACCGTCACACTCGACGGATTCCTCGCCGATGCGGACGGCGATGTCGACTGGATGTTCGGTCGACCATCCGCCCCCGAAGACGACACCGTCGTCGAGCGCGTCACGAGCCGGATCGGAGCCATCGTCGGCGGCGCGAACAGGACGCAGACGATCGACGACGGAGAGATCCCCTACGGCGGCATGCTCCGCGTGCCGGTCTTCCTCATGACGCACGAACCCCACGAGCCGATCGAGCGCGACGGCATCACCTACACGTTCGTCGTGGACGACATCGCCGAGGCCGTCGAGCGCGCCTCGCAGGCCGCCGGCGACGGGTGGGTGAGCCTGCTCGGCGGAAGCATCTCGCGCCAGTGCCTTCGCCTCGGGCTGGTCGACGAGCTCCATCTCGACGTGGCACCGGTGCTGCTCGGCGACGGCATCTCCCTGTTCGCGGGCCTCGGGCAGCGCATCGAGCTGGAGAGGCTGGAGACGTCGGCGTTCGCGAGCGAGGCTCATCTGCGCTACCGAGTCCTCCGCTGACTTCCATTCACGTGAATCCACCTCCGATATTCCGGCGTAGGCTGGAGGGAAGGACGGACCGTCCGAGAAGATCTCCCGGCACCGCGCCCGCCCGGAAGAGGAGTCTCTCGTGGCTCAGTACGACGTCTCGAACCGCTCGGCGATCGTGACGGGAGCAGGCAGCGGCATCGGCCGCTCGGTCGCGCTGCTGCTGGCGCAGAACGGCGCGTCGGTGGTCGTGAACGACCTGAACGCGGAGCACGCGCAGGCCGTGGTCGACGAGATCCGCGCCGCGGGCGGCACCGCCGAGGCCTCGGTCGGCGACGCGACCGACGCCGCCTGGATCGCCTCGTCGGTCGAGCTCGCGAACTCCCTCGCGCCCCTGCGCATCGGCGTCAACAACGCCGGCATCGGCGGCGCCACCGCCCCGACGGCCGACTACGAGGAGGACGCGTGGGACAAGGTCATCGCGATCAACCTCAACGCCGTGTTCCGCAACATGAAGGCGCAGATCCCGTCGATCCTCGCGAACGGCGGCGGCTCGGTCGTGAACATCGCCTCGATCCTCGGCAGCGTCGGCTTCGCGGGATCGCCCGCCTACGTCACGGCCAAGCACGGCGTGGTCGGCATGACCAAGACGGCCGCACTGGAGTACTCGGCGCAGGGCGTGCGCGTGAACTCGGTGGGCCCCGGCTTCATCGACACCCCGCTGCTGGCGAACATGGGCGACGAAGCGAAGGAGTTCCTCGTGTCGAAGCACCCGATCGGTCGGCTCGGGCAGGCCGACGAGGTCGCGAACCTCGTGGTGTTCCTCGCGAGCGACGCCGCGAGCTTCATCACCGGCAGCTACCACCTGGTCGACGGCGGCTACACCGCCCTGTGACAGACGGAGCGGCATCCGGCGGCCGGGAACCCGAATCCCAGGCGGCCGGATGCCGCTCGATGGCGAGGCGGAGCCCCCGCTCCGTTCTCGCCGAGGCCATCACCGCACGTGGTCCGAGAGCCCTTCGAGAGGACCACGATGGACGGTGAGGCTGGCTTGCATCCTCCGTTTTCAGGCGGTCATCGCGTGCAGCTCACGCGATGCCAGCTCGAGCGACAGCTCGGAGTCGGTGAGGTCGAGGCCTCCGGTGGAGCTCGCGGCCTGCATCAGGCGCGCCAGGAGCGGCCGGTGCAGCTCGACCGTGGAGTCGAGGGCGAAGCGCACCGGGATGGACGCGTGCATCCACAGCGTCTCCGACTGTCCGTCTCCCGTGGGCACGGTGAGAGCGAACGGCTCGTTGCGGCGGAGCTTGGTGACGGTTGCGGCTCGGAGATGCGCGAGCACCTCGTCGTCGATCTCGATCGGAGCGGTGGCATTCGCGTACGTCAGGGTTCCCATGATCTCTCCTCGTGCAGAAAGCTGGACGAGGATAGTTTACTAGTTTAACTAGTTAAATCAAGTCGGGTCAGGGGAGGTCGCCGAGCTCGTCGGTCAGGCGCCGCAGGAACCGCGAGATCGCAGCCGCCTCCTGCTCGGTGAACTCGTCGGCGAGCGCCGCCACCCGCACCGACAGCTCGTCGCCCTGCGAATGGAGGTCGCGCAGGGAGGGCCGCAGCACCTTGGACCGGGCATCCAGCGGATGCGGCGCGACCACGATCTGCCCGCGCTCCGACAGGCGGCGGATCACGCTCGTCACCGCCGCAGTGCTGATGCCGAGGAAGCCGGCGAGGTCGCGGGGGGTGAGGGGACGCTCGGCCGGCGCAGTGCCGATGAAGTGCATCGCGGCCCGGTCGGTGTCGTTGGGCTCGCGGCGGGCGGCGAGGCGGCGGTTGAGCTGGGCGTCGGCGCGACGGAAGTCGTCTACATCGCGCGCGAGCGACGACGTCGCCACATCCGTGCTGGTCTTCCCCATGCCGAGTACTCCTTCCCCGCAGCCCATGCTACCTCGACAGTCTGACAACGAGGCAGACTAGCGATTATTCCGCGCGATCGGGCACTTCCGGGATGCGATGATGGAGACATCGCCCCCGAAAGGATGCCATGCCCGAGCGATTCAGTCTCGAGGAGGCGTCGTACATCAGCTACGCCGATCTGCTCGAACGCCTGGAGGAGCGCTTCCCCTCCGTCACGCGACGCCGGATCGAGCAGATCATCGGCGCCGAGACCGACGCCATCACGGGTGGCCTCCTGCGCATCGTCCCGGCCGAGGTCGAGACGGGCGCGATGGAGATGCTCGAGCGGGAGGCCGGGTCGAGCGACGAGGGGGAGGTCGCGTGACCGACAGCAGAGGCGAGTTCCACGCCTCCGGATACTGGTACCCCGAGAGCGACACCGCCTCCACCGTCGACGTGCTGAACATGCTGCGCCGCTACCGCAGCGCCGAGACCGCCATGCGCGCCCGCACCCGCGCCTCGATGGGCATGAACGAGACCGACCTCGTGGCCCTGCGCTTCCTGCTCCGCGAACAGCGGGCCGGGCGCATCGTGCGACCGATCGACATCGCCCGGATGCTCGACATCTCCACGGCATCGACCACCACGCTGATCGACCGCCTGGAGCGCGGAGGTCACGCGCGCCGCGAGCCGCATCCGACCGACCGTCGCGCGGGCATCGTCGTCCCCACCGTCAGCAGCGATGAAGAGGTGCGCGCGACGCTCGGCGCCATGCACCGCCGGATGCTGAGCCTCGTCGATGAGCTGTCCGACGCCGAACGCGGTACCGTGATGCGCTTCCTGGTCGGCATGACGGCCGCGATCGAAGAGGCTGCGGAGGCCGACGGGGAGCATGGCGACGCCGAGGCCGCGAAGGAGATGGCCTAGAGCCCTTCCGCGATCTGCTTGATCGCGGCGAGGCGACGGTCCCACTCGCGGCCGATCGCGTCCAGCGCGGTGGCGGTGGCCGACAGCTCGGCGCCGATCACGCGGAACCGCACCTCGCGGCCCACGCGCACCGGTTCGACCAGCCCGACCTCCTGCAGCACGCCGAGGTGCTTCGCGATGGCCTGCCGCGAGACGGGCAGCCGCCCGGCGAGTGCGGACGCGGAGGCGTCGCCCTCACCGAGCGCGGTCAGGATGCTCCACCGCGTCTCGTCGGCGAGGGCCGAGAGCACGGGCAGAAGGGTCGGCGCCGTCACGTGCGGTCCTCGACCAGTGCGACGAGCTTGTCGAGCTCGAGCTCCCAGCCGGTGCGGTGCGACTCCAGGTTCGCGCGCGGGTCGGACGTGCGGTCGAACCCGCTCTCCACGACCGTGAGCTGCGTGCCGCCGTCGACCTCGTCGAGCGTGAAGGTGAAGACGGTGGAGGTCGCCTCGTCGATCCGCTCGGGCAGGCTGCCGAGCGCGTCGTCGTTGTTCCACCGGTAGGTGATGCGGCGCGGGGCGTCGAACTCCTCCACGCGCAGCGGGATCACGTCGTAGTCGGGGAACGTCATCGTCCCGGTCGCGCCCACCCCGGAGCCCGCGAGCTCTGTGCGACCGAACCAGCGCGACACGTGCTCCGGCTCGGCCACCGCCTGCCAGACCTTGCCGATGGGGGCGTCGATGCGGATGGTCCGACGGACGGAGAAGGCTTCCTCGTCGACCACCGCTGCGTCCCTGCGAGTCATGTCCACCATGATGGTTCCTTTCTCGGGTCGGCGTCGGAATGACGACGACTGCAACTCTAGCGTTGCACAGTGCCCTCTCTCTTGCAACCCTTGTATTGCAGATCAGTCGCGCGGTCGCCGCCCGTCGAGGAAGCCCGACAGCAGCACCGCGACCAGGGCCGCCGCCGGGGCGACGATCAGCCCGGCCGCCAGGCTCTGCGTCTCCGCGAGATATCCCACGAACGGCGGCGACAGCAGGAAGCCCAGGCGCAGCAGCCATGACACGAGCGTCAGCCCCACCCCCGAACGCAGTCCCGGCAGCTCGTCGGCGGCGTGCATGGCGGCCGGGATGAGCGTGGCGATGCCGAACCCCACGGCGGCGAACCCCAGGATCGTGCCGGGAATGCTCGGGAAGGCGAGCGCGAGCGTCATCCCGACCGCCGCGATGAGGCCACCGACCGCCGCCACCGCGCGCTGCCCGAACCGATCGGTCAGGGGGTCGCCCAGCAGCCGCCCGATGAACTGCGCACCGACGAGGGCGATGAAGCCGAGCGGGGCGATCGCGGCGGCAGCCCCCAGCGAGTCGCCCAGGTACAGCGTGGCCCACGAGTTGCCCGCATCCTCCGCGACCGCACCCGCCATCGCGATGAGGGTCAGCGCCACGATCGCGACGACCGTCCGCGGCGGCACACCTCGGCGCACCTGCCCCGCCAGCTCGCCCGGCTCGGCCGCGGCCTCCTCCGCGTCGTCGTCGCGACCAGGGAGGCAGAAGCCCAGCGCCACGAGCGCGACCGCGGCGAACAGCGCCGTCGAGATCCCCAGGTGCACGGCGAGCGGCAGGTGCAGCGCGATCGCCCCGGCGGCCATGACCCCGCCCAGCACGGCACCGATCGACCAGATCGCGTGGAAGCCGTTGATGATCGAGCGGCCGTAGCGCTTCTGCACGCGGAGGCCGTGCGCGTTCTGGGCGACATCGGTGATCGCGTCGGAGGCTCCGCCCAGCAGCAGCGCCAGGGCGAACAGCACTCCCGACGGCGCGAGCGCGGCCGACAGCAGCCCGAGGCTCGTGAGCACCGTGCCGATCACGGCGACGCGGGCCGAGCCGAAGCGCCGGATCAGGACGGCCGCGAGCAGCCCTGCCGCGATGGCCCCCGCGGGGAAGGCCGCGATCGCGACGCCGTAGCCGAGGTTGTCCAGGCCGAGGGCGGACTTGATCTCGGGGTAGCGCGGGAGGATGTTCGCGAACAGGGCGCCGTTGGTGAGGAACAGCGCCGAGACGGCGATCCTGGCGCGGCGCGTCTGCCGGTCGGGCCGCGTGTGTCGAATCGATTCGATAGAAGTCACGAGTACGACCGTACCCCGTCGGATGCCCCCTCGGCGACCGCCCGCGACCGAGGCCGCGAGCGAGGCCGCGAGCCGGACGGCTATCCGCGCACCGCGACCGCCGCAAGCCCGTTCCGATCGTCCGCTCCCCCGCCTACGCTCGGACCATGAGCGAGCTCACCCAGCCCACCGGGCGCGAAGAGATGCTGCGGGCCGTCCCCCGCGCCGACGGTTCCGCTCCCCGCGCCCTCGTCCTCGGCGCCACCGGCTATATCGGCGGCCGCCTCACCCCCCGCCTGCTCAACGCCGGCTACCGCGTGCGGGTGCTCGCCCGAGACGCCGCGCGCGCCGCGTCGTTCACCTGGGGGGACGACTGCGAGATCGTCGAGGGATCCGCCGACGACGCCGACGCCGTCGCCCGCGCGATGGACGACGTGGACGTCGTGTACTACCTGATCCACTCGATGTCCGCGGGCAAGGGCTTCGAGGAGAGCGACGAGCGGGCCGCGCACACGGTCGCCCGCGCCGCCGCCGCGGCGGGAGTGCGGCGCATCGTCTACCTCGGCGGACTGCACCCCGACGACGTGACGCTCTCCCCCCACCTGCGCTCCCGGGTGCGCGTCGGCGAGATCCTGCTCGACTCCGGCGTGCCGACCCTCGTGCTCCAGGCCGGAGTCGTGATCGGCTCCGGCTCCGCATCCTTCGAGATGATCCGCCACCTCACCGACGTGCTGCCCTACATGCCCGCGCCGAAATGGGTGCGCAACCGCATCCAGCCGATCTCCGTGCGCGACGTGCTGCACTACCTGCTCGGTGCCGCCCGCCTCGACCCCGACGTGAACCGCGCGGTCGACATCGGCGGCCCCGACGTGCTGCGCTACGGACAGATGATGAACGGCTACGCGGTCGAGGCGGGGCTCCGTCAGCGCGCGATCGCCGCGCTGCCCGTGCTCACGCCCGAGCTTGCCTCGCACTGGGTGAACCTCGTGACGCCGGTGCCACGATCGATCGCCCGACCGCTCGTGGCATCCCTGCAGAACGAGTGCATCATGAAGGACCACGCGATCGACGAGCTGATCCCTCGGCCGGACGGCGGCCTCACCCCGTACCGCCGCGCCGTCGCGCTCGCCCTCGGCCGCGTCGACGCCGACGCCATCGAGACCAGCTGGCAGGACGCGGAGGTGTCCGGCGCGCCCAGCGACCCGCTGCCGAGCGACCCCGACTGGGCCGGACGCACCGTGTTCACCGATGCCCGCACGGTGCGCACGCACGCCTCCGTCGCGGAGCTGTGGCGCGTGATCCTGGGCATCGGCGGCGAGAACGGCTGGTACTCCTCGCCGCTCCTGTGGGCCGTGCGCGGCTGGATGGACCGCGTGGTGGGCGGCGTCGGTCTGCGCCGCGGCCGCCGCAGCCGCACCGCCGCTCGGGTGGGCGACGCGATCGACTTCTGGCGCGTCGAGGCCGTGGAGCAGACCGACGCCGGGCACCTGCTGCGGCTGCGCGCCGAGATGAAGGTGCCGGGGGAGGCGTGGCTCGAGCTGCGGGCGGTGCCAGACGGCGCGGGTGCGCGGTATGAGCAGCGGGCGATCTTCTTCCCGCGCGGCCTCACCGGACGGCTGTACTGGCTGGCCGTGCTGCCATTCCACGGCCTGATCTTTTCGGGCATGGCCGCCCGCATCACCGCCGCCGCAGAGACCCCGGCGGACGCGGAGACCCCGGCGGACGCGGACACCCCGGCGGACGCGGAGCATCAGGCGTCCTGAGCCACGGCCGCCCTCACCCGCGCGGTCGCCTGAGCCGAGGGACCCGGGTGCCGTCGCGCGCCCGGGCCCTCCGCGGCGTCAGCGGACGGGCGGACCCTCGGCCCCGGGCTGCGCGGCCTCGTCGGGCTGATCCAGGGTCTCGTCCATCGCGGCGTCCACTGCGGCTTCGACGTCGGCCGGCGGGACGATGTCGATCGCCTCGGTCGCCGCCTCGTACACCTCGGCGAGGGTGTCGTCGACCGTGTCCTCGTCGATCCATGCCAGGTCGTCCTCCGAGTGGTCGTACTCGACGGGCACGAGCGCGAAGTCGTCGCCGTACTCCTCCAGTCCGGCCATCACGCTGTGCCGCACGGCGGCGCGGGCGTAGCGGTCGCGCAGGATCATCGGGTCGCGCCGCAGATCCTTCATGAACGCGATCATCATGAACGCCATGATGATGGCGAACGGCAGGGCCGCGATGATCGTCGCGTTCTGCAGCGACTGCAGGCCGCTGCCCTCCGCGCCGCTCACGAGCAGCACCGCGGCGATCACGCCGACCAGCACACCCCAGACCACCGCGACCCAGCGCGACGGCTCTGGGCGCCCCTGCTGGGAGAGCGTGCCCATCACGAGCGAGGCGGAGTCGGCGCCGGTGATGAAGAAAATCGCGATGAGCAGGATGAGCACGATGCTCGTGACGAGGGGGAACGGCAGGTTCTCCAGCACGCCGAACAGCACCTCCTCGGGCGGGTCGACCACGAGCCCGGCGCCGTTCATCTGCTGCTGGATCGCGGTGGTGCCGAAGATCGCGAACCACACGAGCGAGATCGCCGACGGCACGACGATGACCACCGACACGAACTGGCGCAGCGTGCGGCCGCGCGAGATCTTCGCGATGAACATGCCGACGAAGGGCGACCACGAGATCCACCACGCCCAGTAGAAGATCGTCCAGCTCGACAGGAACGCCTCCGCGGCCTCACCCTGCGAGGCCGAGCGGCCGATCATGGTCGGCAGGTCGCCGAGGAACTGCACCGCGACCGACGGGATGACGTTCAGGATGAGCAGCGTCGGCCCGACGAAGAACACGAAGAACGCCAGCAGGATCGCGACGACCGCGTTGATGTTCGACAGCGCGCGGATGCCCTTCGAGACCCCGGAGACGGCCGACGCGATGAAGCACGCCGTCAGCACGGCGATGACGGCGATCAGGATGCCGTTGCCGAGCGGGCCGATGCCGCTCACCAGCTCGACGCCGTGGCCGATCTGCAGCGCACCGAGCCCGAGAGACGCGGCCGTGCCGAACAGCGTCACGATGATGGAGAAGATGTCGATCGTGCGGCCGACCGGGCCCGTGGTGCGGTGCTCGCCGAGCAGCGGCGCGAAGATCGACGAGATCAGCGGGGTGCGACCGCGGCGGTAGGCGCCGTAGGCGATGGCCCCGCCGACGAGCGCATAGAACGCCCAGGCCTGCGGGCCCCAGTGGTAGAGCACCTGCGTCTGCGCGGTGTGCATGGCCTCGAGCGTGTTCGCCTCGACCGTTCCGGGTGGCGGGTTCTCGAAGAACGTCAGCGGCTCCGCGGCGCCCCAGAACACCAGCCCGATGCCCATGCCGGCCGCGAAGAGCATCGAGATCCACGAGAACATCGAGAACTCGGGCTCCTCGTCGTCACGACCCAGCGGGATGCGCCCGTAGCGGCTGAAGCCGACGAACAGCATGAACACGAGGATGATCGTCGCGATCGTGGTGAAGAAGAAGCCGAAGTACTCCACGACCCACGCGAGCACGGTGCTGGTGGTGCCGGCGAGGTTGTCGCCCGCGAACACGCCCCACGCGATGAACCCGAGGGCGAACGCCGCCGCCACACCGAACACGAGCGGGTCGGTGCGGTAGGTGCGACCGGTCTCCTCGACCGAGACACCCGGCACGAGCGCGGGGTGCACGCTGCGCGGCGGAACCGTGGTGATGTCGCGCACGATCTTGCGCGCGGCCTCTCCCGCGGTGCGGTGGGTGCCGGTGGGGGTCTGCGGACCGTCGGAGGGGGAATGCTTCTCGACCGGGTTGTCCATGAGAACCCATCCTCCCATGCGGTCCGCCTCGGCCCGGGCTGCCTCCGCCGGAGCCGCCGCGTTCTCCTGCGGCCGGGCGGGTCTAGCGGCCGCGTCGCCCCGCGAAGAGCGCCCCGAGCAGAGGCAGTACGGAGACGCACAGCAGCGTGATCCCGAGCGGGGGCACCGGGGCGACCAGCAGCGCGCCGCCCACGAGCATCGCGGCGAACAGCACCCCGGAGGCGATGCGGCGCGCGATGCCCTCCAGCCGATCGAGGCGCCGCTCCAGTCGCGAGGTGTCGAACGACACGGTGCCGTCGTCGATGCGGGTGATGATGCGGTCGATGCGCCCAGGGAGGCGCCACGTGGTCGCGGCGTTCTCCATCGCCTGCTGGGCCATGTCCTGCATCAGGTTGCCGGACTCGTCGCGCAGCAGCCGAGCGGCGTAGGGCTCCGCCGCGTCCCACACGTTGAACGCGGGGTCGAGGCCGCTGCACATGCCCGAGGTGAGCGACACCGCCCGGATCAGCAGCAGCAGGTCTTCCGGCAGCTGGAGCGGGAGGCGGCGCACCATGTCGCCGAACTCGTCTGCGAAGTCGGTGAACTCGCGCGGGTCGACGCGGCTCAGCTCCGCGAAGCCCATGCCGCCGAAGCGGGCGAACAGGGCCGTCAGGGCGCGCTCGAGCTCGGCGGTGTCGGCGGTGGGCAGCAGCACGCCGATCTCCTTCGCGGCGGCCACGAGTCCGCGACTGTCGCGCGCGGTGACCGCGATCAGGAGCATCCGCAGCCCCTCGCGGAGGTTGTCGGGGACCTCGGCCATCATGCCGAAGTCGATGAACGTCAGACGGAAGCCCCCGTCCGTGGGAACCGGGGTGACGAAGATGTTGCCGGGATGCGGGTCGGCGTGCACGAAGCGATGCGTGAACACCTGGTCGAACATGACCTCGGCGAACGCGTCGGCGACGGCCCGCGGTTCGATGCCGGCCGCCCGCAGCGCCTCGGTGTCGTTGATCTTGATGGCGGTCACGTCGGACAGCGTCAGCACGCGGCGGGTCGTGCGCTCCCACACGATCTCGGGCGCCGCGACCCGCGGGTCGTCGGCGAAGTTCTCGCGGAACCGCTCGGCACTGCGGGCCTCGTGCAGGTAGTCGATCTCCTCCAGGCTCGTGACGGCGAACTCCTCCACGAGGGCGGGCGCGTCCACCCGGTCGGCGACGATCCGCACCCGCGTGAGCCAGCGGGCGACCCGGCGGAGGGCCGCGAGGTCGACCGCGACGATCTCGTCGATACCCGGGCGCTGCACCTTGACCACGACCTCGTCGAGCCCGGTGTCCTCCGCGTCGAGGGCCGAGAGCCGCGCGCGGTGCACCTGACCGAGCGAGGCCGCGGCGACCGGGGTGTCGTCGAACCAGGCGTAGGCGCGCTCCAGGGGGATGCCGAGCTCGGCCTCCGCGAGCGCCCGGATCTGCGGGGTGGGCACCGGGGGCACCTCGTCCTGCAGTCCCTCCAGCTCCTTCGTGATCTCGGGCGGGAGCACGTCGAGGCGCGACGACATGAACTGTCCGACCTTGATCATGAGTCCGCCGAGCTCGACCGCGAGGGTGTGGAAGCGCCGGGCGAAGCGCTGCATCCGGCGCGGGCGGGTGCGCTCCGCGACCGCGGCGAGCCCGAAGCGCGGAAGCACCAGCTCGAACCACCAGATCTTCACGAACTCGCGGCTCGCGAACGACAGGATGCGGCGGTACCTGGCGCGATGGACGCCCTGGGCTACCGCTTCCGTCATCGCGTCATCCTTCCGCCGTTCCGCGCCGGATGCCGCACGACGCGGTCAGTCCTGGGCAAGGATCGTGTACAGCCTACGGCGGGCGTCGTCGAGCACCTCGATCGCCTGCTGCACCTGCTCCGCCGAACCGCTGCGACCGACCTGCGCGGCCGCGGCGGCCAGGTCGACGCCGGCCTTGGGCAGCGCGCTGTAGCGGGGGTCGCGTCCGCGGTCCTTGTCGGAGGTGGTCACCCACGGCGCCGGGGTCTCGGTGGTCTCGTCGGCGACGGCGCGACCGGCCTCGGTGAGCGCATAGGTCTTGCGGCCGTTCTGCTCCTCCGCCTCGATCAGCCCTTCGTCGGCGAGCAGCTGGAGCGTGGGGTACACGGAACCGGCGCTGGGCTTCCAGCTGCCGCCGCTGCGCTCGGCGATCTCGTTGATGATCTGGTAGCCGTGCATGGGACGCTCGGCGAGGAGCGTGAGCACGGCGGTGCGGACGTCGCCGCGCGCCATGCGGGAGCCGCCGGACGGGCGCGAGTCGAACGACTTGCGGAGCTGATCCATCGCCTCGAAGAGCGCGCCGGCCGGACCGTGGGGTCCGCCGAAGAGGTTGCCGAGGCCGGACGCGAAGTCACCGGCACCGCTGCCGCCGGTGTTCCCGGTTCCGCCGAACGGGTTGGAGGGGAATGCGTTGCTCATGATGACCTCCCAGTCGTGAACGATAGTTAACGATATATCGCTCACGCTGGGCGTGGGGTGGGAGTTTCGACCGGCGCGAGCAGGGCCGCGCCGGTCGCCGCCGCGTCCACCCCGAACTCGGCCGGAAGGACCCGGGCCCGCGCCGGGCCCGGCATCGCCACGGCCCGATAAGCCCGCGCCACCTCGTCCAGATACCGCTCACCGATGCCCGCGACACCCCCGCCCACCGCCACCACCTCGACGTCGAGCAGCGCGTTGGCCGCGGCGAGAGCGCGCCCGAGGAACTGCGCCCCCTGCGCGATCACCTCCGCCGCCGTCCGGTCGCCCGCACGGGCCAGGGCATCCACCTCGCGCAACGGGAGCGGTGTCCCGGTGCGCTCCCGGTACGTCCGTTCGAGTCCGGGCCCCGACGCCACGGCCTCGACGTGCCCGGGCGCCCCGCAGCCGCAGCGCCTCCCGGCGAGCTCGGCCGGCAGCGCCAGCTCGGTGTGCCCGACCGATCCCGCGGTGCCGGTCACCCCGGTGCGGAGCCCGTCTGGGAGGACCACGGCCCCGCCGATGCCCGTGCCCACCGCGACCATCAGCAGCCCGCCCGCTCCGCGACCCGCTCCCTGGACGGCCTCCGCGACCGCCGCCGCGTGCACGTCGTTCACGACCACGACCGCAACCCCCGTGGCGCGCTCGAGTGCCGAGCGCAGCGGGAACCCCGCCCACCCCCGGATCGCGTCCGTGGCCGAGGTGATGGATCCGTCGGGGGCGACCACGCCGGCCGTGCCGACACCGACCGCCGTCACGGGTTCGCCGTCGGCGACCGCGCGGACCGCCTCGACGACCGCCCGCACGATCGCGTCCCCGCCTTCGCGCGCCGGCGTCGCACAGCTGCGCACGGGCGTCACCCGGCGACGACCGCCCGCGGGATCGGGCTCGAATCCGGCGACCGCGATCTTGGTGCCGCCGATGTCGACCCCGACGATCACACCCGCTCCCCGGCTTTCGGGGTCGCCGCGACGAACCGGCGCGTGAGCGCGATCGGGTCGGTGATCGCCCCGCCGACGACCACGGCGAAGGCCCCCGCGTCGAAGGCCGCTCGCACCTGCTCCGGTGTCTGGTAGCGGCCCTCCGCGATGGTCGGGATGCCGGCCGCGGCGAGCGCGGCGACGAGATCGAGGTCGGGTCCGTCCTGCCGCGGCGAGTGCGGCGTGTAGCCGGAGAGGGTCGTGCCGACCACGGCGGCGCCCGCCTCCCACGCCCTCCTGCCCTCCTCCGCGGTGGAGACGTCGGCCATCACCGGGAGCCCGGTGGCCTGCGCGATCCGGCCGAGCAGGCCGAAGTCCGTGCCGAGCTGCTCGGTCGTGGCGTCCACCGCGATCACGTCGGCCCCCGCCGCGGCGAGGCCCTCCGCAAGCGCGACGTCGGGCGTGATCACGTTGCGCACGCCGTTCCACACCTTGTGCAGTCCGATCAGCGGCACCGCCGTCGCCGACCGCACCCGGCGGAGGTCCTCCGGTCCGTTCAACCGCAGCCCGCTGGCGCCGCCGAGCAGTGCCGACTCCGCGAGCGCGCCGATCACGTGGGTGTCGCGGGCCGGGGTGCCCGCTGACGCCTGGACCGAGGCGACGAGGCTGTCACGGAGCAGTTCGAGGGTGTCGTGTGTCACTTGATCGCTCCTGCGCTGACGCCGCCGATGAAGAACTTCTGGCCGATGAGGAAGATCACCACGGCCGGCAGCGTGAACATCACGCATGCCGCCATGAGCGGTCCCCACGCCACGTCGTTCTCCCCGAAGAAGGCGTACAGACCGATCGACAGCGTGTACGTCGACTGGTCGTTGAGATAGATGAGGGGATTGAGGAAGTCGGTCCACGCCCACACGAACTGGAAGATCGCCGCGGTGACGATGGCCGGGCGGGCCAGCGGCAGCACGATCGTCGCGTAGGTGCGGAACTCGGAGGCGCCGTCGAGGCGCGCGGCCTCGATCAGCTCGTCGGGCACCGCGAGCAGGAACTGCCGGATCATGAAGATGAAGAACGGCGTGCCCAGGAAGGCCGGCACGATCAGCGGCAAATAGGTGTTCGTCGCCTCGAGCCCGTTCCACACCAGGAACAGCGGGATGAGGGTCACCTGGGGCGGCAGCATCATCGTGGCCAGAACGAGGATCAGCAGCGGGCGGGCGCCGCGCCACTTCACCTTCGCCAGCGCATAGGCCACCAGCGGGCACGAGATGACCGTGCCCAGGATGCTCATGCCCGACACGAACAGCGTGTTGCCGAGGTAACGCCACACGGGGATCTGCGCGAACGCCTCGGCGAAGTTGTCCATGGTCCACTCGGCCGGAAGCAGCGTGGGCGGCGAGGAGAACACGTCGCCCGGCGTCTTGAACGCGGTCGACAGCATCACCAGCAGCGGGAAGAGGAACAGCAGGGCGAGCAGCGCCACCGACACCTGCTGCCGGACGCGGCGCAGCGTGCGGCGCGTGCGGCGGGGCCGGCGGGCGGGGGCGGAGATCTCAGCGTGTGCCATCGTGCACCCACTTCTTCGACGACGCGAGCACGATGAGGCTCACGATGAGCGTGACGATGAACAGCGTCCAGGCCATGGCCGAGGCGTAGCCCATCTTCAGGAACACGAACGCGTTCTGGTACAGGTACATCGCGTAGGAGAGCATCGACTGCCCGGGCCCGGAGCCGGCCTGATTGAGCCGCTCCTGCGACAGGATGTAGGGCTGCGTGAAGATCTGCAGGAAACCGATGATGCTCACGATCACCTGGAACAGGGTCACCGGAGACACCGTCGGCCAGGTGACGCTCGTGAACCGGCGCCAGACTCCCGCACCGTCGAGCTCGGCCGCCTCGTACAGCTCCTTCGGCACCTCCTGGAGGGCCGCGAGGTAGATGATCATGGTGCCGCCGACGGTCCACAGCGACATCATGATGATCGCGGGCTTGGTCCATTCCGGCTGCTGCAGCCACGCCGGCCCTTCGATGCCGAACCACGACAGGAAGTGGTTGATGAAGCCGTACTGGGCGTTGAGCAGCCAGCGCCACAGGTAGCCGCCGACCACCACGGGCACGATCGAGGGCAGGTACACCAGCGCGCGGTACAGCGGCTGGCCGCGGACGGGGGTGTTGAGCAGGTGGGCTCCGGCGAGCGCGATGCCGATCGCGAGCGGCACCCCGAACACGGTGAGCACGGCGGTGTTGGCGAGCGACTTCCAGAACACCCCGTCCGCCAACATCTGGGTGTAGTTGTCCAGGCCCACCCACTCGGGCGCCTGGAAGAGGTTGAAGTCGGTGAAGCTGTAGTACGCCGAGGCCACGATCGGGTAGGCGAACAGGAACAGGAAGCCGACGATGAACGGCGCGGCGAAGGCGAGGCCGATCAGCGTCGTGCGGCGGCTGCGGCGCCGCCGGACGGGGGCGCCGGGTCCGGCGGGAGTCGTCTCCCGCCGGACCCGGGGTGTGGTGGCCGTGGTCACGGAGCGCCGCTCACTTCGAGGAGTAGGAGGACATCCGCTCCTCGACGGTCGCGATCGCCTCCTCCGGGGTGGCCGTCAGCCGCACGACCTCGTCGAACGCGGTGGCCAGGTCGGTCGCGTACTCCGCGCTGTACGGGCGGCTCGCGAGGGACTTGGCGTTCGGCGAGGAGGCCGCCTCGGCCCAGACGCCGAAGTCCTGCAGCTCGTCGAAGGCCGCGCTGCCGGCGAGGGAGGAGCGGCCGGGGAGGTTGCCCAGCGCGACGGCGAACTTCTCCATCGGCTCGTCGCTGACGAGGTAGGCGAGGAACGTCGCCGCCTCTTCCTTGTGCTTCGAGTTGGCGGGGATGAACAGGGTGCTCGCGGTCACCTGCGTGCTGTTCTCCAGCTCGGGGGTGGCGGCGGGGATGGCGGTGACGCCCCATTCGAAGTCGGGGGCGATCTTGGCCGCGCTGGCCGAACGCCATTCGCCGTCGATGATCATGGCGACCTGGCCGCTGAAGAACGGGTCCTGCGCCGAGAGGTACTCGCCCTGACCGGAGACGAACGTGGCCATGGCGTCGGCGCCCACCGGCTCGATCACGTTGTCCTGGTACCACTGCAGCGCTTCGAGGTTGCCGTCCTCCGCCGGGGTCGGGCCGTCCTCTCCGTCCCAGCTGCCGCCGAACGCGTAGCCGAGAGTGGTGAGCGTGGTGCTGTCGTTGGCGGAGCCGAGGCCGAGCTGGGTGATCTTGCCCGAGGCGTCCTTCTTGGTGAGCTTGGGGATGGCGGCGGCGAGCTCGTCCATGGTGGTGGGCGGGGTCACGCCCGCCTCCGCGAGCAGCTGGGGGTTGTAGAGCAGCTGGAAGCTGTGGATGGCGATGGGCAGCGAGTAGATCTTGCCGTCGTAGGTCATCTGCTCCATCGCGCTGGGCACGAAGTCGTCGACGTCGATGTCCTCCGCGGCGATCGCGTCGTCGAGCGGGGCGAGGATGCCCTTCGAGGCCCAGGCGCCGACGGTGTTCCCGAAGTTGTCGGAGATGTCGAACGAGCCGTTGGACGACGACATCGAGGTGAGCTGCTTCTGGGTGTCGGGGCTGGAGACGCCCTTGACGACGATGTCGTCCTGGCTGGCGTTGAAGTCGGCGATGATCGCCTCCAGGGCCTTGGCCTCCTCCCCTCCCCACAGGTACGAGAACGTGATCTCGGTGGGGCCGTCGGCGTCGCTGCCGCCTCCCGCGCATCCGCTGAGGGCCACGACCGTCGCTGTGGTCAGTCCGGCGGCGACCAGGGCGCGCCGGCGCATGTGCTGCTTCATGTGCATGGGGAGTTCTCCGCTCATCGTTGACCTTGCAAAAGGATTGGAATAGACCAATTCGGAACCGCTGAGAACAGACATTGACACACCTGGGGGCGGTCGTCAAGATTGGGTTAGTCCAAATGAGGGGGAAGCCATGACGATCGAGGGTGTGACGAAGCACGAGCGGGTGCGCCGGCATCTCGAGGAGGTCATCCAGCAGGGCCTGGCGCCGCACGAGAAGCTGCCGACCGAACGCGATCTCGCCGAGTCGCTCGAGGTCAACCGGCAGACGGTGCGCCGGGCGCTCGACGAGCTGGAGCGCGACGGGCTGGTCTACCGGCTCCAGGGCGCCGGCACCTTCGTCAGCGCCTCGCGCATCAGCAAGGCGTTCGAGCTCACGTCGTTCTCCGAGGACATGCTCGCCCGCAACATGCGGCCGGGATCGCTGTCGGTCGACGTGTCCACCGCCGCGGCGGGGCAGACCACCGGCTACGCCTTGAACCTCAGCCCGCAGTCGCCGGTGGTGCGGATCCGCCGCGTGCGCACCGCCGACGACATCCCCATCTGCCTGGAGGTGTGCTCGATCGCGGCCGACGCCGTGCCGGGGCTGGAGGAGGGCATCGTGGGCGACTCGCTCTACGAGGATCTGCGCACCCGGTTCGGCATCTCGGCCGTGCGCGCCGACCAGGAGATCCACGCGGTCGTGCTCGACGAGGAGCAGGCCGCGGCCCTGCAGACACCCCCGTTCTCGCCCGCGTTCCTCGTCAAGCGCACCACCTACGACGCCCGCAGCCGGCCGCTGGAGTACGCCGAGTCGGTGTACCGGGGCGACCGCTACTCCTACCTCCTCTCGATCTCCCGCCCCTGAGCGTTCGCGCTCCCGACCGGCAATCCCTTCACCGACGAAAGGCTCCTCGTGTCCGACCCGACCCTCCGCCCGCGCATCGCCCTGCTCCCCCTCGACGATCGGCCGGTGAACGTGAAGCTGCCCGGCGACGTCGCCGCGGTCGCGGGCGTGACGCTCGACGTGCCGCCCGCCGAGATCCTCCCCGCATACCGGACGGCGGGCGACGCGGACGCGCTCGGCGCCTGGCTGCGGGAGCGCGCGGCCGACCCGGCGACCGTGCACCTCGTGGTGTCGGTCGACATGCTGCTCTACGGCGGACTCATCGCGAGCCGGACGAGCCACGACACGACGCGTGACGTGCTGGCGCGTCTCGACGTGCTGCGCGAGGTGCGGCGGATGCGCCCCGAGCTGCCGATCTCGGCCGTCTCCCTGGTCACGCGCGCCAGCAACTCGTACTCCGCGGCCGAGGAGCCGGAGTACTGGACGGCGCACGGCAAGGAGATCCACGCCCTCGGGGGCGACGCCCACCGGCTGCTCGGCGAGACTGACGTGCTGCCGCTGGAGGAGCTGACACCCGTGCCGGCCGATGTCGTGTCGGACTACGCGACGCGGCGCCTGCGCAACCACATCGTCAACCTCTCGACCCTCGGGCTGGTCGAGGACGAGACGCTCGACTTCCTCGCGATCACCGCCGACGACACCGCGCCGTTCGCGGCGGGAAGCGCCGAGCAGGTGTGGCTGCGGCACTGGATGCGGATGCTGCCGTCGGGCCGTCGCGTGCTCATGTACCCGGGCGCCGACGAGGTGGGGGCGGCGCTCGTCGCCCGAGCTCTCGCGGGGAACGCCGGGGTGACGGTGTCGTTCGCGATGGCGTGCGCCGACGCCGCGGGGATGGAGCGGATCCCGCCGTACGAGAACATGTCGCTGGCGGCCTCGGCGAGCCGGCAGATCCGCGCGGCCGGTGCCGTCGAGGTGGCGGCGGACGCCGACGTGACCCTGGTGCTGCACGCCCCCGACCCCGACCGGCACGACATGTTCCGCGGGCGGCCCGATGTGGTCGACACCGCGGCCGTCGCCGGCACCGTCGCCCTGGTGCGGGAGCGGCTGGAGGCGGGCGAGCGGGTCGCGCTGGCCGACGTGCGGTATCCGAACGGGGCGGACGAGGCGCTGGTGCGCGCGCTCGCCGACGCCGACCTGCTCGGGCGGCTGGAGGCGTTCGGCGGCTGGAACACGGCGGGGAACACGCTCGGCAGTGTGGTCGCGGTCGCGGCCGCCGCAGTGGTCGGCCGGGCCACGGGGTCGTTCGACGAGCGGGCGGCGCGGATCGCCCTGCTGACCCGGCTGCTGGACGACTTCGCGTATCAGGCCGTCGTGCGCACGGACTCCGGGCCGTCGCTGTTCCCCGACATCTACCCGATGGCGGACGACGCGCGGGTGGCCGAGGCGTCGCGGGTGATCCGTGCGGAGCTGACGGCGCTGCTGGAGTCGATGCTCCCCGCCGACGGCGTGCGCATCGACGAGCTGACGCTGCCGTGGCGGCGGTCGTTCGAGATCGGCCTCGTGCTGCGGTAGCTCCGGCGGCCGTCGTTCGCGCTTGCCTCATCGAACGATTAACGATAGATTCCTGTTGTTTCTCGACGGGAGGTGTCGCATGGCCAAGGGAACGACGATCGCGCTGCAGGTGGTGATCGCCCTCGCCCTGCTCGGGTCGCTGGTGGTGCAGACGGTGATCGCGCCGCTCGTGTACGCCGACCTGGAGGGGGAGGCGACGTGGGCGCGCATCACGCTGGTCGCGATCCTGGTGCTGGGCGTCGCGACGATGCAGGTGTTCGGGGTGTGCGTGTGGATCCTGCTCCGGAAGGTGCGACGGGGATCCCTCTTCTCGACATCCTCGTTCCGCTTCGTCGACACGATCATCGGGGCGATCCTGGCGGCGGCGGTGCTCGCGTGGGTACTCGCGGCCCTGCTCGCCCCGGGCGAGATGGCACCCGGAGTCGTCGCGCTGATCGGCGGTGCGGGAGTGGTGCTCGCCGGGATGGCTCTGCTCGTCGTGGTGATGAAGGCGCTGCTGCGGCAGGCGATCGACCGCGACGCGGAGGCACGGGCTCTGCGGTCCGAGCTCGACGACGAGGTGATCTGATGCCGGTGGTCGTCGACATCGACGTGATGATGGCGCGCCGGAAGATCGGTGTCGGCGAGCTGGCGGAGCGCATCGGGATCACCCCCACCAACCTCGCGGTGCTGAAGAACGGCCGCGCGAAGGCGGTGCGGTTCACGACGCTCGATGCGCTGTGCGTGGCGCTGGACTGCCAGCCGGGCGACCTGCTGCGGTGGGTGCCGGACGACGACGGGGCGCCCGCGGACTAGCCCTGCAGCACGGAGTCGAGCAGCCCGGGGAAGCGGGCGTCGAGGTCGTCGCGGCGGAGGGTGAGGGTGCGGCGCCGCCCGTTGGGCTCGTTGCGGATGACGCCGGCCTCGCGCAGCACCTTCATGAAGTGCGACTTGGTGGACTTCGGCAGGTTCGGGTCGGTCGCGTGGCAGGAGGCCATATCGAGGGGACCGTCGGCGAGCTGGCGCGCGATGGCCAGTCGCTCGGGGTCGCTGAGCGCGAAGAGCACCTCGGTCAGCTGGATCTCGGAGCGCTCCGGGTGGGGCAGGTCGCCAGGCATGGTTCGAGAATAGTTGAACAATGGCGCGAGGGCGAGTACGCTCCGAGAGTTCGATGATTCTCGAACTGTCAAGGAGCCGCGCATGACCACCACCGAGCCCATCGTCACCGCCCCGCCCGCCGCGCCCCGGCACCCCCGCCCGACCGCGACGCGCACCCGGCTCGGGTTCGTGCTCGTCGTGGTCGCGCAGATCCTGATGATGGCGGGAGCGAGCGCACCCTCGCCGTTCTATCCCGTCCTCGCGCACGACATCGGGTTCGCGCCGGTCGTGATCAGCGCGGTGTTCGCGGTGTACGCGGTCGCACTGCTCCTGACGCTCCTCACCGCCGGGTCGCTGTCGGACCACGTGGGGCGGCGACCGGTCGCGGTCGTGGGGTTCCTGCTGCTCGCGGGGAGCATGTTCCTGTTCTGGCACGCCGACGCCGTGTGGGTGCTGTTCGTGACGCGCATCCTCCAGGGCGTCGCGAGCGGGGCACTGATCTCGGCGCTGTCGGCGACGGTGCTCGACTTCGCCCCCGGGGGTCGAGCGAAGACGGCCGCGCTGTGGAACGCGCTGAGCCCCGGCATCGGACTCGCGCTCGGCGCGCTCGTGTCGGCGGTCATGCTCGACCTCACCCGGGAGGCGCTGCTCGACGTGTTCGCCCCGCTCACCACGGTGTACGTGCTGCTCGCAGCGCTGTTCCTCGTCGTTCCGGAGACAGCTCCGCGGCGGCCGGGCGCGTGGGCGTCGCTGAGCTTCCGCCTGTCGATCCCCGCCGCGATCCGGGGCGACTTCTGGCGCGGAGCCCCGGCCGTCGTGGCGGGGTGGGCCACGGGCGGGCTGTTCCTGTCGCTCGGCGCGAACATCGTGGCGCGTGAGCTCGGCGGCGTCGCGCACCTGTGGCAGGGCCTCGGCGTGGTGCTGCTCGCCGGGGTCGGGGCGGTCACGGCGTTCGCGATGCGCGGGCGCTCGGCGCACACGAGCGTGCTGTTCGGCACTGCCGCGCTCGGCCTCGGCACGCTGCTGTCGCTCCTCGCGCTCGGGGTCGCGTCGCTCCCCTTCTACCTGGGCGCGGCCGCGGTCACGGGCATGGGCTTCGGCACGGCGTTCTCCGGTGTGGTCGCGTCGCTCGCACTGCGGATTCCTGCGACCGAACGCGCCGACACCTTCGCGGTGCTGTACGTGCTCGCCTACCTCGCGTTCGGCGTGCCCGCCGTGGTCGCCGGGTCACTCGTCGGCGTGGTCGGGCTGGAGGCGGTGTGCGTCGGGTACGGGGTGGTGGTGATCGGGCTCGCCGCGGTGGCGTTCACCCTCCGGGTGCGGGCGGGGCGGTAGCTCCGGGGGTCAGGGGGTCGTCATCGGGGTGGTCGACACGTCGATGATCCCGAGCGGGAAGGGGCTCACGACGGACCAGGACCCCGAGGTGAACTGCTCGAGATCGATCGACTGGAACCACACCTGCGACACCACGACGGCGATCACGACGAGCACGCCGGCTCCGTACATCGCGCGCTCCAGCGTCCGCAGTGCCGCACGCTCGTCGGCAGCCTTCGTCACGCGACCGAGCGCGATCAGGAAGATCGCTGCGAGGGCGACGTAGACCAGCACGTTGGACTGAAGCGCCATCGAGACGCAGACGGGGGCCTGGTCGACCGACCGACCCTCGGAATCGACGAAGCCGCCGCTGCCGTCGTAACCGCCCGGGCAGTAGCTCTTGCTGCCCGTCATGAACGCGGAGTAGACGACGCCCGCGACCACCATCCAGATCAGAGTTCGTCGAATGCCCGCGATCACCACGGC
This sequence comes from Microbacterium sp. K35, assembly GCF_004794375.1. Taxonomy (NCBI): domain Bacteria; kingdom Bacillati; phylum Actinomycetota; class Actinomycetes; order Micrococcales; family Microbacteriaceae; genus Microbacterium; species Microbacterium sp. K35. Next base: position 48,405 of record NZ_SSDM01000330.1, read on the forward strand.
GCCCGGGAGTGCAGAGGCGGCGGTCTCGATGTGCTGCGACGGTGGCGGCGTGAGCGACACGGGGTCTCCTTCGCGGTCGGTCCCCTTCATCATGGCGGAGGTGGCGGCGGAGAGGAAGGGTGCAGGTGCGCACGCAGCGGCCCCGCGCGCGCCCGGAGGCGACGCGCGGGGGCGCTGC
>NZ_SSDM01000033.1:0-12183 GCF_004794375.1 Microbacterium sp. K35
ACCTGGGCGGTCCCGCTGCTCGCGGCCCGGCGCCTGCGCACGACCGCCTAGAGCGCGACCGCCCAGGTCACGGGGTGCGGGGCGACGCCGCCGTCGCCTCCGGCGGCTCGGGAGTGTGCGCCTCGGCGGTCTCGTCCGCGCGCGACTCGACCGCCGACGCTCCGGCGGCCAGGTAGCGGGCGGCAAAGGAGTCGATGCGGCGAGGGGTGGCCGTGAGCGCGACGACCGCCCGGCCGGTGCCCGGCTGCACCGTGAACTGAGCCTGCGAGCCCCAGGTGCCCCCGGTGTGCTCGATCATGGGCGCCGGACCCGAGCCCACCAGGAACCAGCAGAGCCCGAGCTGCAGGTCGTCCTTGAGGCGGTGGTGCGGAGTGACGGCCAGGCGCAGTCCCTCGGCGACCTCCGCGGGCGCCGGGCCGAGCAACGCATCCGCCAGCCGCTGCAGGTCGTCGAGCGTGGAGGCGTACATGCCCGCGGCCGGCATCGCGTCCTTCAGGTAGGGCAGCCCGACGCCCTTGCCGTTCGTGGGCCGCTCCACCACATCCGGACCCGCGGTCGGCCGATCGAGTCCGGTCCTGGTCATGCCGAGCGGATCGAGGAGCCGCTCGCGGATCAGCTCCGCGAACGGCACCCCGGTCACCGCGGCGAGTGCGTCGCCCAGGAGCCCGACGCCCATGCTGGAGTAGCGGAAGCGGCCGTCTCGACGCGCGCGTCCGGCGCTGGCCGACAGCAGCTCGCGGTAGCGGTCGTCGTCCACACCGCGCCACGGGTCCTTGACGCTGAACCCCAGCGCGGTGGCGAGTTCGCGCCGCACGAGCCGCCGCGGCGTGTTCGGCAGTCCGGAGCGATGGGTCGCCAGGTCGAGCAGCGTGGGCGCGGCCCCTCGCCACGGGAGGCGCTCACCGCGCGCGTCGTCGATCGGCTGCTCCGCGTCCACGTCGCCGGCGGCCAGGAGCACGCCGAACAGGGAGCCCGTGAGCGCCTTGCTCACCGAGCCGATCTCGAAGCGCGCGCGTGTCGCCTCCACCGGATAGGCCACCTGCGTCCACTCCCCGGAGCTTCCGCGGAGGGCTGCCGCGACGGAAGCCTCAGCCGAGCCGGCGAGCGTCGCCAGCTCCGTCGCCGGGTCTCCGAACCCCTCGCTGCGCTGCATCGATCATCCCCTGCCGTGTGGTCGTGCGCTGTGCTTCCACCGTAGGGAGGGCCCGCGGGCACGCACATCCACCGGCAGGGGGACCCGCACGAAGGGTCGGCGTTAGTGCTTGATCGACTCAAGCACTTGTGATGTAGTTGAGTCACTCAAGTAAAGGAGTACCCATGCCCGCATCGCCGAACGTTCCCCCGCAGATGAACGCGGTCGTGCTCGACCGGTTCGGAGACGAGGACGAACTCCGGTCGCGCGAGATCGCCGTCCCCGAGATGGGCCGGAGCGACGTGCTCCTCCGCGTGCACGTCGCCGCCGTGGCCTCGTGGGACGCGGTCGAGCGCCGCGGCGATTACGACGGAGTCTTCGGCATCCCGTCGCGCTTTCCCTACGTGCTCGGGTGGGACGCGGCGGGGACCGTGGCGGCGGTCGGCAGCGAGGTCACGCGCTTCGCGGTCGGCGATCGGGTCTATGCGGCATCCACCCCGGTGCCCCGCGGGGGCTTCTACGCAGAGTACGGCGTCGTCGACGAAGAGCACGTCGCGCACGTACCCGCGCGTCTGTCCCTCGAGCAGGCGGGCGTGATGGCGTGGGACGCCCTCACCGCGCAGAGCGGCCTCGATGCACTCGACCTCGACCGCGGACAGACGCTCCTGGTGTTCGGCGCCAGCGGCGGCATGGGGCACATGGCGGTGCAGCTGGCACGCCAGCGTGGCCTGCGGGTGCTCGCGGCGTCGTCCGGCGCGGATGGTGTCGCCCTCTCGCGCGAGCAGGGTGCCGACGCGGTCGTCGACGGTCGCGCGGAGGACGTACTGGTCGCGGCGGAGGAGTTCGCCCCGGACGGCATCGACGGCGCCCTGATCACGGCGGGCGGCCCCATGGCGGAGCGCGCCCTGCAGGCCCTCGCGCCGTCGGGGCGGGTGGCGTGGCCGCACGGAGTCCATCCGCTGCCCGCCACCGCGCCTGCGGTGCCGATCCTCTCGTTCGACGGCGACCGCACACGAGCCGCACTCGACCGCCTCAACGTCGCCATCGAGTCGGGGCCGTTCACGCCCCACGTCGCCCGGCGGTTCCCGATGTCGCAGGTGCGGGATGCCCACCGTGCGCTCCGCGATCACTACGTCGGCAAACTGGCGCTGATCATCCGCGGCGACGGGCTCCTCCCGCCGGCGGTCGCGGGTCGGCCGTAAGGTGTGTCCGTGATCACCTGCGTCGTGACGTACACGGTCGACCCCGCCCGCATCGAGGCATTCGAGAGGTTCGCCCGCGCGTGGATGGATCTCGTGACTCGCCACGGCGGCATCCACCACGGGTACTTCCTGCCGTCGGAGGGGAAGAGCGACGAGGCGCTGGCGCTGTTCACGTTCCCCTCGCTCGCAGCCTACGAGGTCTACCGGCAGCGCTTCGGCGTCGATCCGGAGTTCATCGCCGCGGACCGGATCCGCGACGAGAGCGGCTGCGTCCTCCGCTACGAGCGCACCTTCATGCGCCCGCTGCTGCCCGCGGAGGCTCCCGAGCTCCACGATTGATTGATCGCCTCAAGCGCTTAGGATCGGGGCATGGCAGTCACCCACCGCGTCGCGACCGGGACCTCGGAGGCCGAAGAGCTTCTCCTCGACCTGGTGAACGCGTACGAGCAGGCCTTCGACCGCGCCGCCGAATCCGTCGGACTCAGCGCTGCCCAGGCGTGCGTCCTCGGGCGGCTCTCCCGGTCCCGGTCGATGGGCGGGCTCGCTGTCGAGCTCGAGTGCGACGCGTCGAACATCACGCAGATCGTCCGTCGCCTCGACGGCGCGGGCCTCACCTACCGAGAGGCCGCCGCCGAGGACAAGCGCGTCCGGATGGTGGCCCGCACCCCGAAGGGCGACGCTCTCGACCGCGACTTCGGGCGTGCCTTCTCGTTCGCACGGGAGGCGCTCGCGCGACTGTCCGACGAGGAGCAGGAGCTCCTCACCGCGCTCCTGCGCAAAGCGCTCCCGCCGGCGGGAGACCCGTCAGTGTTCTCGTGACCGCAAGGACGCGCGTTCTGGTCTACATCGAGCGCACCAGCGACTCACTGAGCGCGGACACCGAATCAGACGTCCTTCCTCGGCTGGGACCTCTGGCTGGCCGGCGGCAGGCGTCTCAGCGGTCGCTGAGGAACGGGGCCGAGCGTGAGTAGCCGCCGTCCACGACGGCATCGCAGAGAAAGCGGGCGAGATTGGCACGCGTGAGCGTCGTCCGCCTCCCCGATACATGCGGGTCAACGTCGAGCTCGCTGAGCGGTCCGTCGATCAACCGGGGCACGCGGGCGAGAGTCCAGTCCAGGCCGCTGTGCGCCCATGCCGAATACTCTTCGATCTTGTCTTTCGCGAGCTCGCCCCCGAGTCGGTTCAACAGCCAGGAGATGACCTTGTCACGCGGACGTTTGCGGTCCGCGGGAAGAGTGAGGCCGGCCACGCTGATACCGACGTAGCGGCTGATATGGGCCTCAGCCATGGCGGACGTCACGATGCCGGCCGTGTCGCGCAGCAGCGTCGCGTCCTTACCTACCGGACCCAGCGCTGAAGCGATGGCGTTCGCACCGTCGATGGTGCGGGCGACAGCGTCAGGATCGCGGACATCACCCTCGATGAGGGTCACGCGGTCGGCGACCATTGCCGCTTTCTTCGCGTCCCGCACGAGCATGACGACCTGCTGTCCCCTTTCGAGAAGGTCGTCGACGAGGAGGGATCCGGTGCGGCCGGTACCGCCGAGAACAGCGACCTTCATGAGGAAGCTCCTTCATTGTTCAGGAAAGGGGGAGGCGGCGTCGGCGGGTTCACGGCAACAACGCTGGCGAAACGAGAAAGGAGAACGGAGAAGGTGTGGACCTCGTCGGACGTCCACCCTTCGAGCACACGTTGCAGGTACTCGAGGCGAAAGGTCTCGGACTCTCGCCGCAGCCGCCGACCCTTCTCGGTCAACGTGAGTCCGCGCCGACGAGCATCCGCGACGGCGGACACCTTGTCGAGATAGCCCCCGTCGACGGCGCGAGCGCACAACCGGCTCGCTGTCGTCGGTGTGACTCCCAGACGCTCCGCGGCCTCGGTGACCGTCAGGACACCTTCGCCCTCGCCCACGGCATGCACGAGGAGCACCGTCGAGAGGTCGACGGTCGGCGACGCGCCGCGAGCCGGGCGCCCGGAGGTCGTCGGAGCCCAGATCCGGCGCATCGCGAGCAACGCATCATCGATCCTGGCCAGGTCCATGCGTATAGTTGTATCATACAGATATGTCTGAGCTCAGAGCAGGGGTCTTCGTTACCGGCGCGACGGGCTCGGTAGGCGCTGCCGTCGCCTCCTGCCTCCTCAGCAAGGGTGAGCGCGTCGTCGCCGCCGTCCGCAGCGATTCCGCGGCGGAGCAGTTGCCGCCGCGGGCAGAGGCGCGAGTGTTCGACTTCGGCGGCGACGCCGACGCGATGCGAGAGGCCCTCGAAGGGTGCGATCGCCTATTCCTCATGCGTCCGCCACCGATCGAAGACGTCGAGCGGTACCTCTTTCCTCTGATCGATGCCGCCATGCGTCTCAGCATCCGTCAGATCGTGTTCCTCTCACTACAGGGCGTGGAGCACAACAAGGGTGTTCCGCACTACCGCGTGGAGAAGTACCTGGAGAGAATCCGTGCTCCGTACACGTTCCTCCGTCCGAACTTCTTCATGCAGAACCTCTCGACCACATACCGCGACGACATCCGCGACCGTGATCAGATCTTCCTGCCAGCCGGACACGCCTTCACGGCATTCATCGACGCACACGACATCGGAGCGGTCGCTGCCGCGGTGCTCACCTCACCGGGGCACAACAACAAGAAGTACACGCTGAACGGAGAGCAGACCCTCACCTATCGCAACGTCGCCCGGATCCTCTCCGACGTTCTCGGCCGTCGAATCCGGTACCTCCGGCCGAGCGAGGACGAGTACCTCGCTCGGCTCGCCGGGGAAGGCTACCCGCAGGACTACATCGACGTGCAGAAGATGATCTACCGTGTCGTCCGTTTCAACGTCTCCGCCTTCCCCAACCGATCGGTACGACGACTGACCGGACGACCCGCCACGACGTTCCGGCAGTTCGCGGACCGCGAACGCGCCGCTTGGGTGCGCTGACGACGTCTGAGGTCTCGTCGATTGAGCGCCGACGACGGGCGGACGACCCGCGCATCCTGATCGTCCGGAGCGCGACACCTCCCTGACCGAGACGCGCAGCTCGTCTCCCGCGATGAAGCCCTCCACCGCTCAGAGCTCGGCGCCGTCTCACATCAGTCGACCAGCAGCGCGGGCTCCTCCAGGACCGAGGCGACGTCGGCGACGAAGCGGCTCATGCCGTCGCCGTCGATCACACGGTGGTCGAACGAGCCGGCGACCGTGGTCACCCAGCGCGGACGCACCTCACCGTCGACGACCCACGGCTTCTGACTGATCGTGCCCATCGCCACGATGCCCGCCTCGCCCGGGTTGATGATCGGCGTTCCCGCATCCATCCCGAACACACCGATGTTCGTGATGGTGATGGTGCCGCCCTGCTGGTCGGCCGGAGGCGTCTTGCCCTCCCGCGCCGTCAGCGTCAGCCGGTTCAGGGCTCGGGCGAGCTCCTTCATGCTGAGGTCCTGGGCGTCCTTGATGTTCGGCACGAGCAGGCCGCGCGGCGTGGCGGCCGCGATGCCCAGATTCACGTAGTGACGGACGGCGATCTCGGCCCCGGCCTCCGTATCGATCCACGCGGCGTTGACCATCGGGGTGCGTCGCACCGCCCAGATCACCGCGCGTGCCATGAGCAGCAGCGGCGAGACCTTGATGTCGGCATAGTCCGGCGACGCCTTGAGGCGCTTCACGAGCTCCATCGTGCGGGTCGCGTCGACCTCCTTCCACACCGTCACGTGCGGGGCCGAGTACGCACTCTGCACCATCGCCGACGACGTGGCCTTGCGCACGCCCTTCACCGGGATCGATTCGGTGCGGTCGTCGCCCGCCGCCGAGGGCCGGGTGGCCGTGAGGCCCCGCGCCAACCCGGACGGCGCCGCCGATGGAGCGGGCACCGTCTCCTCGCGCACACTCCCCCACTCGGGCGTCTCGATGTTGCGGAACACGCTGGCCTGCGAGGCGTGCTTCACCACGTCGTCCCGGGTGACCTCGCCGTCCGCACCCGTCGGGGTGACCGTGGTGAGGTCGACGCCGAGGTCGCGGGCGAGCTTGCGGATGGGCGGCTTCGCGATCACGCCCACCGACGACCGCACGGGGCGCTCGGCCGGACGCTTGCGGCGCGACGTCGCCCCGCCGCCCGAACCGTAGCCGACCAGCACCGAGCCGCCACCCTCCTCGGGAGCGGGTGCTTCGGCCGTGACGACGGCGCCGGGACCGGCGTCATCGCGGGCGTCCGTCACGAACGTGATGATGGGGGTCCCGACCTCGACCGTCGCTCCCTCGTCGACGAGCAGCTCACCCACGACGCCCGCGTGCGGAGAGGGCAGCTCGACCAGCGACTTCGCGGTCTCGATCTCGCAGATCACATCGTTGATGGCGACCCGGTCGCCCGGTGCCACCTTCCACGCGACGATCTCCGCCTCGGTCAGACCCTCACCGACATCGGGAAGGGGGAAGTTCTGCGTGCTCATGCGTGATCCTCTCGTGGACCGGATTCAGTAGGCGAGGGAGCGGTCGACGGCCTCGAGGATGCGGTCGGCATCCGGCAGGTACGCGCCCTCCAGCTTGGCGGCAGGGAACGGCGTGTCGTAACCCGACACCCGCAGCACGGGCGCCTCGAGCGCATAGAACGCGCGCTCCATCACGGTCGCCGCGATCTCGCTGCCGAGGCTCGTGTGACCGGGAGCCTCCTGCGCGTAGACCATGCGGCCGGTCTTGCGCACCGAGCCCAGGATGGGGTCGTAGTCGACCGGCGACAGCGACCGCACGTCGACGACCTCGCAGCTCGTGCCCTCGGCTTCCGCGAGCGCCGCGGCCTGCAGCAGCGAGGTGACCATCGCGCCGTGGCCCACGAGGGTCACGTCGCTGCCGGTGCGCACCACCCGGGACGAGTGCAGCGGCACGGCCGACGCGTCGAGCTCGACCTCCCCCTTGGGCCAATACCGGCTCTTGGGTTCGAGGAAGACCACCGGGTCGTTCGACGCGATGGCCTCCTGGATCATCCAGTACGCGTCGTTCGCGGTCGACGGCGACACCACGCGCAGACCGGGGGTATGCGTGAAGTACGCCTCCGGGCTCTCCTGGTGGTGCTCGACCGCGCCGATGTGCCCGCCGTAGGGGATGCGGATCACGATCGGCAGGCTGAGCGAACCCGCGTGGCGGTTGGTGAGCTTCGCGAGCTGCGTCGTGATCTGGTCGAACGCCGGGAACACGAACCCGTCGAACTGGATCTCGACCACCGGACGGAACCCGGCCATCGCCAGGCCGATCGCGGTGCCGACGATGCCCGACTCCGCCAGCGGCGTGTCCAGCACCCGCCGGTCGCCGAAGTCGCGCTGCAGGTGCTCGGTGATGCGGAACACACCCCCGAGCTTCCCGATGTCCTCGCCCATCAGGAGGACCTTCGCGTCGTCCTCCATCGCCCTGCGCAGCCCCGCGTTCAGCGCCTTGCCGAGCGGCATCGTCTCCAGGGTCACCGGGCGTCTCCTTCGAACGAGGCCTCGTACTGCGCACGCCACGCCTTCTGCTGATCGATCAGCGGGTGCGGGTCGCTGTACACGTGGTCGAACATCTCGTCGGGGTCGGGCATGCCGAGGGTCACCGTGCGCGCGCGCAGATCCTCCGCGGCGTCGGCCGCCTCCGCGTCGACCTCGTCGAAGAACCGCGCTGAGGCGCCGCGATTCTCCAGGAACGCGCGCATGCGCACGATCGGGTCGCGTCCCTCCCACATCAGCTCTTCGTCGTTGCCGCGGTACTTGGTGGGGTCGTCGCTCGTGGTGTGCGCACCGAGCCGGTAGGTCACGGCCTCGATCGCGCGCGGACCGCCGCCCGCGCGTGCCTCGTCGAGCGCCACGCGGGACACCGCGTAGCTGGCGAGCACGTCGTTGCCGTCGACGCGCACGCTGGGAATGCCGTATCCGGCGCTGCGCTGCACGAGCGGCACGCGCGACTGCGTGGTCACGGGCACCGAGATCGCCCAGTGGTTGTTCTGCAGGAAGAACACCGTCGGAGCCTGGTAGCTCGCGGCGAAGACCATGGCCTCGTGCACGTCGCCCTGGCTGGAGGCTCCGTCGCCGTAGTAGACGATGACGGCCTCGTCCCGCTCGGGGTCGCCGGTGCCCGAGCGTCCGTCGAACGCGACCCCCATCGCATAGCCCGCCGCGTGCAGCACCTGCGAGCCCAGCACCAGGGTGTACAGCCGCGTGTTGCCGTTCTTCGGGTCGGTGGGGTCCCAGCCGCCGTGCGAGACACCGCGCATCAGCTTGATGATGTCGAGCGGGTCGACGCCGCGGATGCGCGTGACCGCGTGCTCACGGTACGACGGGAAGATCGTGTCCTGCGCGCGGGCGGCGCGACCGGAGCCGACCTGCGCCGCCTCCTGGCCGCGGCTCGGCGGCCAGAGGGCGAGCTGCCCCTGGCGCTGCAGGTTCGTCGCCTGGGTGTCGATGGCCCGGATGCTCACCATGTCGCGGTAGAACTGCTCGAGCTCGGCGTCGGGGATCGCCTCGACGAGCGGCAGATACTGTTCGGCCTCCGCCGTGGGCGCGACCTTTCCGGTCTCGTCCAGCACGCGTACGAGGGGGGTCTCTGGGGTGCTCACGGGCCCCACGCTACCCGTGCCGGCATTCCGGGTCACGCATACCTAGGGCCCCCTCGTATCTTCGCGGAAGCCCGAGATTCCGCGGATCCCGGGGGATCAGCGCTGCGCTGCGGCGACCTCCAGCACGCGGTCGAGCGACTCCTCCTCGCCGACCGAGATGCGGATCCCGTCACCCGAGAAAGGCCGCACGATGAGGTCGGCGGCCACGAAAGCGGCGGCCACCTCGTCGGTGCGCTCCCCGGTGGGCAGCCACACGAAGTTGGCCTGCGAGTCGGGCACGTCCCAGCCGAGCGCGCGGAGCCCGGCCACCAGGCGCTCACGGCGCTCCACGATGACCGCGACGCGCTCGAGCAGTTCGTCCTCGGCGTCGAGGCTGGCGATCGCGGCGCTCTCGGCGGCGGACGTGACCGACAGCGGGATACCCGTGGTGCGTGCCGCGTCGAGCACCTTCTCGTGCCCGATCGCGTAGCCCACGCGGAGACCGGCCAGGCCGTACGCCTTGGAGAAGGTGCGCAGCACGACCACGTTCGGGTGCCGCTCGAACACGCGGGCGGCGAGACCGTCGACGGCGTCGGGTGCGGTCACGAACTCGGCGTACGCCTCGTCGAGGATCACGAGCACGTCGGCCGGAACGCGGTCGATGAAGCGGTCGAACTCCGACGCCGTGATGATCGGGCCGGTCGGGTTGTTGGGCGTGCACAGGATGAGGGCGCGCGTGCGGTCGGTCACCGCCGCGGCCATCGCGTCGAGGTCGTGCCGCGCATCGGCCGTGAGAGGCACCTGCACGCCGGTCGCCCCGGCCACGAGCGGCAGGCTCGGGTACGCCTCGAACGACCGCCACGCGTAGACCACCTCGTCGCCGGCCGACGCGGTCGCGAGGATCAGCTGGTGCAGGATCGACACGCTCCCCGAGGCGACGTGCACCTCGTCGGGCCGCACGCCGTAGCGCGCCCCGAGACGCTCCCGCAGCCGCCCGGCCGTGGCGTCCGGGTAGCGGTTGATCGGGGTGGTGCGCTGCAGCGCGTCGACGACCGAGGGCAGCGGCTCGAACGGGTTCTCGTTGCTGGACAGCTTGAAGGCCTCGGGCCCCGCCTGCTTCCCCTGCCGATACGGCGCGAGGGCGGCGATCGCGGGACGGATGCGGGGCAGGATGGGCTCGGTCACGCGTCGAGTCTAGGCTGACAGCTCACGGTCGCCGTGGGACACTGAACGGACTATGCGCTTCATCATCCGCGTCGTCGTCAACGCCTTCGCCATCTGGGTCGTCACCCTCATCCCGGTCCTTCAGGTGACCGTGACCGCCTTCCCCCCGGGAGAGACCCTGCAGCTCGTGCTCACGCTGCTCGCGGTCGGCGCGATCTTCGCCCTGGTGAACACCATCATCGGCACGGTCGTGAAGGTCGTGGCCTTCCCGCTGTACATCCTCACGCTCGGGCTCATCGGCTTCGTGATCAACGGCTTCCTGCTGTGGCTGACGGCCTGGATCACGAGCAGCTTCGGCTGGGGGCTGTCGGTCGGCTCATTCTGGTGGGGCGTGCTGGCCGCCCTGATCATCTCGATCATCAACGGGATCTTCGGCGCCATCCTGCGTCCGCAGAGCAAGCGCTCGCGCCGCGACTGACGTGGGGCCGTTCGAGCCGCAGCCCCTCGGCGAGCGGCAGGGACGAGATGCGGCGGCGGGCGTGACGCGGCGCGCCGTGGTCGCCGCGGCCTGGAGTGTTCCCGTGGTCGCGGCCGTTGCCGCGGCCCCGGTCGCCGCGGCGAGCGCGACCCCGGAGCTGACGGCCTGGACCGTGACCGCGTGCGAGTCCGCCGACCGCATCACCCTCATGCTGCGCAACGACACCGCGGATCCCCTCCAGACGTACCTCGAGCTCACCGCCGACGGCGCTCAGCCGGACGCGGGCCCCGGCCCCCTGCTCTCCCCGGGGGAGACCCGCCCGTTCGGCTTCGGGCTCGTGCCCAACGGCGGGTACACGATCCGCGCGAGCACCGACGGGGGGCTCCGGTTCCAGCAGCGCGTGGAGCTCGACTGCGCTCCGCTCGGACTGACCGCGCGGATCGACCCGGACGACGGCTCCGGCGTGCTGACCGTGCACGTGCGCAACGACTCGACGGCGCCCATGACCGTGACCGTCGCGTTCGACCTGGGCAGCGACGGCAGCCCCGAGTCCACGGACACCGTGGTGCTGGCGCCTGGCGAGGAGCGCGCCCTGCCCTACCCCGCCCCGCAGACGGACTTCACCGTGCGGGTGTCGAACGACCAGGGGTACGCGCTCGTGGAGTCGTTCGCGTTCGCCTAGCCGCACCGTGGCGGACCGCAGCAGTTCATCCGACGCGTTCGGCACGGTATTCGGTGCGCTCCACCTCGGTGGCCTCGCCCAGTTCGGTCCAGTACCGGCCGAGGGCCTCGGCGCGCGGGTCAGACGAAGCGTCCACCAGGCGGGCGGTCTCCTCGTACTCCTCGATCCCGTGCGACCCCAGTCCCAGGTCGTCCGGGCCGGGCAGCGGTTCGACGAGCCTGCTGGCCGTGAAGCTGTCGGCCGAACCCGTGCCCTCGGCGGAGCCGCCCGTCGCGAGCCGGGAGACCACATCGTCGGCATGGCGCAGCTGCACGAGCGTCTGATCGTCGTCCAGCGTCGGCTCCGACGGACTGCCCGCCGTGATCTGCAGCTCCACGTCGAAGTCGCTCTCCATCGCGACGTGCGCGGCGATCATGCCCGACTGCGAGTACGCCACGACGTCCACACGATCCCCGGGCTGCGCCCCGGACGCTGCGAGCGCATCGAGGGTCGCCTGGTACGACGCCGACCGCGTACCGGCGTACAGCTGCACGTTCGAGCGCATGTCCCACGGCTCCGTCCCGGTCGGGGCGAGCGACACCGACCGCGTGCCGGAGAGATACGCCACGTAGCGGGTCGCACCGTCCTTCATCGTGTAGCGCTCGACGGCCACCTGGGCGCCGCCGCTCTCCGGAAGGCGGCGCAGCGCCGCGGTGAGGTCGGCAGGAGCCCGCGGCGCGGACCGGGCGACCGCCGTCACGCGCACCGGATCGGCGTGACCCCGGAGGCGCTCCCCCGGCTGCACCTTCGCGAAACCGGTGGTCGAGCCGAGCAGCTGGGTCACCGCGGCCGCCGGAGCCACCGACGGCCCGAGCCCGCCGAGGAGCACCCCGGGGCCGAGGAGCGGACGGGTCGTCCACTGCAGCACGAGCGCGGTCGCGACGAGGCCGAGAGCCGGGTCGGCGGCGAGCAGACGGTCGAGCCGAGCCTGCGCCGCCGA
>NZ_SSDM01000331.1:0-1789 GCF_004794375.1 Microbacterium sp. K35
TCCGCCGCCGCCGGGGGTCCGGATGCGTCCGGCGTGGCGGACGGCCCGAGTGTTGCCGCCGCCGCGGAGACCGGGAGCCGTGGCGCCGGCGCGGAGACGAACGACGCCCGCGGGGAGAGAGCGGGTTCGGCTGCGGACGCAGCGGGTGTGGACGGCGATGCGGACGGACCGGTGCCGATCGAGCCCGGGGCCGTGCTGCGGGGGCGCGGGGTGAGCCCGGGGAGGGTCGCGGCGCCGGTGGTGCACGTGGCGCCGCCGCTGCCGGAGCCCGACGCCGAGACGGTGGTCGCGCCGGACGAGCGCGAGGCCGAGGTGTCGGCGATCGAGTGGGCCGCGGTGGCCGTGGCCGACCAGCTGCGTTCGCGCACGGCTCAGGCGACCGGCGAGGCCCGCGCGATCCTCGATGCGTCCCGGCTCCTCGCGTCCGACCCGGAGCTGGTGTCGGAGGCGACGGAGCTCGTACGCGCGCAGGGACGCACGGCCGCGCGCGCCGTCTGGGAGACGTCCGCGACGCACGAGAAGGCCCTCCTCGCGCTCGGCGGCCGGATGGCCGAGCGCGCCGCCGACATCCGCGACGTGCGCGATCGCATCATCGCGGAGATCCTGCGGGTCGACCTGCCGGGGGTGCCGGAGCGCGACGAGCCGTTCGTGCTGGTGGCGACCGACCTGTCGCCGGCCGACACCGCCACCCTGGACGGGGGGCGGTGCGTGGCGCTGGTGACGGAGCAGGGCGGCCCGACCTCGCACACCGCGATCATCGCGCGGTCGCTCGGGCTCCCCGCGGTGGTGGGGCTCGCCGGCGCCCTCGGGGTCTCCGAGGGCACCACCGTGCTGGTGGATGGAGAACGCGGCACCGTGACGGTCGATCCGGATGAGGTCGACGTGGCGTCCGCGCGCGCGGCGTCCACCGTCGTGACCTTCGACGGTCGCGGGCGCCTGGCGGACGGGACGCGCCTCCCGCTGCTCGCCAACGTCGGCGGTGCGAGCGATGCCGCATCGGCGGCGGCCGCGCGGGCGGAGGGCGTCGGCCTGTTCCGCACCGAGTTCTGCTTCCTCGGCCGTGTCGATGCGCCGACGATCGACGAGCAGGTCGAGGCGTATCGCGGAGTGCTCGCCGCGTTCCCCGGCCGCAAGGTGGTGGTGCGCACGCTCGATGCGGGCAGCGACAAGCCGCTGCCCTTCGCGAACGCCGATCACGAGGACAACCCGGCCCTCGGTGTGCGCGGACTGCGCATCGCCCGGCGGAACCCCGCCCTGCTCGACGATCAGCTGCGAGCCCTCGCGCGCGCGGCGGATGCGGAGTCGGCCGAGGTCGAGGTGATGGCGCCGATGGTCGCGACCGTCGAGGAGGCGCGGGAGTTCGCGGAGCGGTGTCACGCCGCCGGGCTGGACCGCGTCGGGATCATGATCGAGACGCCCGCTGCCGCCCTGCTGGCGGCCGAGCTGTTCGAGGTCGTGGACTTCGTGAGCCTCGGCACGAACGACCTCGCCCAGTACACGCTGGCGGCCGACCGCCTGCTGAGCGACCTCGGCGAGCTGAACGACCCGTGGCAGCCCGCAGTCCTGCGCCTGATCGGCATGGTGGGCGCGGCGGGCCGCGCGGCGGGGAAGCCGGTCGGGGTGTGCGGTGAGGCCGGGGGCGATCCGGCCCTCGCTCCCGTGCTGGTCGGGCTCGGCGTGACCTCCCTGTCGATGACCCCGCGTGCGCTCGGACGGGTGGCCGCGGCGCTGGACGCGGTGACCGTCGAGGACTGCCGTCGGATGGCCGAGGCCGCGGCCGGCGCCCCCA
>NZ_SSDM01000332.1:0-1312 GCF_004794375.1 Microbacterium sp. K35
GGTGGCGGCGTCGAGCCCGGTGGCCACCACCGCGCTCCCCGGTGCGAGGCGCAGCGACAGGCCGTCGAGCGCGGCGATGTCGCCGCCCACCGTGAGGTCGTCGGCTGCCACGACGGAGCCGTCGCCGGGCCACGCGGCGAGGTGTCGTTCGCGTTCCACCGCCTCGCCCTCGATGTCCACGCTCGGCAGGATGCGCTCGAGCCAGGCCGGGATCTCCCACGCGCGCTCGCCGAGGATCGCCATGAGCGCGGGGATCAGGGTCATCCGCACCAGGAACGCGTCGATCGCGATGCCGGCGGCGAGCCCGAGCGCGATGGGCTTGAGCGACGAGTCGCCCTCGGGCACGAACGCCACGAACACCGCGAACATGATGAGTCCGGCGGCCGTGACGACCTTCGCGGAGCCGGAGAAGCCGCTCCGCACGGCGCGCAGCGCGGCCGCGCGACGGGTCGTCCGGTCCGGGCTCTTCGCGTCGGGGTCGTGCACGAAGTCCTCTCTCATGCGCGAGACGAGGAACACCTGGTAGTCCATCGCGAGGCCGAACAGCACGCCCATCAGGATGATCGGCATGAAGCTGATGATGGGGCCGACCTTCGCGACGTGCAGGGCGTCGGCGAACCAGCCCCACTCGAACACGGCACCCACCACGCCGAACGCGGCCACGATCGACAGCAGGTAACCGGCGGCCGCGGTGATCGGCACCCAGAGCGAGCGGAACACGATCGTGAGGAGGATGAGCGACAGGCCGATCACGAAGATGCCGAACGGCAGCAGGGCGGCTCCGAGCTGGTCGGAGATGTCGATGCCGACCGCCGTGAAGCCGGTGACCTTCAGGTCGATGCCGAACTCGTCGAGCCATTCGTCGTGGTGGCTGCGCAGCTCGCGCACGAGGTCGGCGGTGGCGGGGTCGTCGGGCGCCGTCTCCGGGATGATCTGCACGATGCCGGTGTCGGCGGTCTCGTTGGGGGTGGCGAGCGCGACCTCCTTGACCCCCGGGACCTCGGCGACCGCGTCGCCCAGGTCCTCCATCAGACCGAGCGGATCGGTGGAGGTGACAATGGTGCCGGTGAGGATGAGCGGGCCGTTGAACCCGGGACCGAACTGTTCGCCCACGAGGTCGTAGGTCTGCCGCGCTTCGGAGTCCTTCGGCAGCACGCCCGCGTTCGGCAGCGCGAGGTCGAGACTGAGTGCCGGGACGGCGACGACGCCGAGACCGAGCACGATCGCGAGGGACACGAGGATCGGGCGTCGGGTGACGCCGGCGACCCAGCGGCGGCTGCCCCGCGGGCGGGGTTCGGCCGGGGGCGCCTCC
>NZ_SSDM01000333.1:0-1340 GCF_004794375.1 Microbacterium sp. K35
GAGGCGGCCGGTCCGACCGGAGTGCAGCCTCCCGCCGGACTGGCCGCCTCTCCGCAGGGCGGCTACCCCGGGCAGTACTCCCCCGCCGCGCAGCCTGCGGGCCAGGGCGGCTACCCCGGACAGGCGGCCTACCCCACCGCGCAGACGTATCCCGCTCAGGGCGGCGGCTACCCCGGCGCTCCGGCTTACGCCGCGGCAGCCCCGGCGCCGGCGAAGATCTCCGTGCTGGGCCTCGTCGGCCTCGGTCTCGCCGCCCTCGGCCTGCTCCTCGCCTTCACGCCGTTCACGGTCGTCTTCTCATGGCTGTTCCTCGGGGCGGGCTTCATCGTGTCGCTCATCTCCCTGTTCCTGAAGGGCAAGAAGTGGCCGGGCATCACGGGCCTGGGCGTCTCGGTGCTCGGCGCGATCATCGCCGCGATCATGAGCTTCGTGTTCTTCCTCGGTGCCGTCGCCAGCCAGGTCGACCGCTCCGACTCGCTGCCCGACGACGGCTCCGACACGGGGACGAGCGACTCCGGCACGGATTCCGGAACGGACGACGGCACCGGCTCCGGCACGGTCGTCGAGGGCAGCCTCGGCGATCCGATCACCGTGACGCAGATGTCCGGCAGCGCGGAGCTGACGATCACGTCCGCCACCTGGGGCACCACCAACGGCTCGGACTTCGAGGCGACCAACGGCGGCTACTTGGTGATCGACCTCACGTGGGAGACGCTCGAGGGCACGACCTATGTGAACCCGCTGTACCTCTCGGTCGAGACCGCGGAGGGTGCCGAGGGCGACTACGACATCTTCGGCGATGCCACGCTCGAATCGAGTGAACTCCCGGCGGGTGAGACCACGCAGGGCACCGTGTCGTTCGATGTCGCCCAGAGCGGATCGTACGTCGTGATCGTCAGCGACGAGCTGTTCCAGGAGGTCGCCCGCGTGACCGTGGAAGCCACCGCGCGCTGAGCGTCGTCCGAAGAAGACACAGGCACCGCTCATGACGACACCCGAGGGCTGGTACGACGACGGCTCCGGCAGCCTGCGGTGGTGGGACGGCCAGCAGTGGACCGCGCACGTCCGCAGCATCGACCCGCACCCCTCTGCGCCCGAGATCCCGGCGCCGTCGGGCGTACCGCAGCCTCCCGCCTCCACCGCGGGGACCGAGCCCGCACCCGCGGTGCCGACGCCCGCGATGCCGACGCCCGCGGTGCCGCTCGCAGCTACCCCGGTCCAGGCGGCCTTCGAGCCGTTCGTGCCGCCGTCCTCGCCGTTCACCCCGTCCTCCCCGTACGCGGCGCCCCCGTACGCCGCAGCCCCGGGGTCCGCAGCCACCGCGGCCCCGGGCAACGGAG
>NZ_SSDM01000334.1:0-19528 GCF_004794375.1 Microbacterium sp. K35
CCGCGGCACGGTCGGCTCCGCCGCGCGGACGCGCCTCGCGAGCGCCGAGGCCGCACTCACGCAGGCGCTGAGCCTGCGCACGACCGACGTCGAGCGGGCACTCGCCGAGGCGACCAGGGCGCTCGACCTCGCCAGACAGGCGACCGCGGCGGCCGAGTCCGACGTGCGCTCGTACGGCCCGACCGTGGCCGCCGACGACAGCTGGGGCGGGCTCTTCGGCGGCTCGACCGGCTCGGGCGGCTCCGGCATCGGCGGCGACATCCTCGGCGGGATCATCGGCGGACTGCTGGCGGGCGACGGGGGCGGGTCCTCGCGTCGCAGCAGCAGCGGCTGGCGCTCCTCCGGCGGCGGCGGTTTCCGCAGCTCCGGCTTCGGAGGCGGAGGCAGCCGCGGACGCTCCGGGGGGCGACGCTTCTGATCCCCCGCACAGACACGTACGACACGCTCTTTACGACGACCCTCTGAAAGGAACCACGCATGACCGCCAAGCAGTCCATCTTCGGACGGATCTCCACCCTCGTCCGCGCGAACATCAACGCCCTCCTGGATTCTGCGGAAGACCCGCAGAAGATGCTCGACCAGCTCGTCCGCGACTACACCAACAGCATCGCCGACGCCGAGTCCGCCATCGCGGAGACCATCGGCAACCTGCGTCTGCTCGAGCGCGATCACGAGGAAGACGTGCAGGCCGCCACCGAGTGGGGCAACAAGGCCCTCGCCGCGAGCCGCAAGGCCGATGAGATGCGCGGTGCCGGCAACACCGCCGACGCCGACAAGTTCGACAACCTCGCCAAGATCGCCCTGCAGCGCCAGATCAGCGCCGAGCGTGAGGCGACCGGCGCGGAGCCGCAGATCGCCGCGCAGACGGAGATCGTCGACAAGCTCAAGACCGGCCTCAACGGCATGAAGGACAAGCTCAACGAGCTCAAGAACAAGCGCAGCGAGCTGCTCGCCCGCGCCAAGGTCGCCGAGGCGCAGACCAAGGTGCAGGATGCGGTGAGCTCGATCAACGTGCTCGACCCGACCAGCGAGCTGGGCCGCTTCGAGGACAAGGTCCGCCGCCAGGAGGCCATCGCGCAGGGCAAGGCCGAGTTGGCCGCGTCGAGCCTCGATGCGCAGTTCGAGAGCCTGGAGGACCTCGGCGAACTGACCGAGGTCGAGGCGCGCCTGGCCGAGCTCAAGGCCGGGGGCGCTGCTCCCCGTCAGGCACTCGAAGGTTCCTGATCCCTCGCTGATGCCCCGGGCCGCGTGCCCGGGGCATCAGCACTTCCGCTGTCGAGAGGTCTTCCCATGGTCCGCTTCCTCGTCGTGCCGCAGTGGCAGGGTTCGCCCGCCGCGCGGGCGATGCTCCTGGTCGACGGGGCGTCGGCGATCGCCGGCGATCTCCCGCGCGCGGCGACCACTGTGCTGGAGGTGCCCGTCGAGGCGGGCGAGTCCCTCGGGACGGGGGTGCGACGCCTCAGCGCCCTGCAGCGGACGCGCGAGCTGGTGCGCGAGCACCTCACGGCCGACACGGTGCTGATCGGCGGCGACTGCAGCATCACGGTCGCGGCACTCGCCGCGCTCCCCGGGGAGACGGACGATGTGGCGGTCGTATGGTGCGACGCGCATGCCGACCTGCACACGCCGGAGACCTCCCCGTCCGGCGCCTTCTCGGGCATGGCGCTGCGCGCGGTGCTCGGCGAGGGCGAGGAGCAGCTCGCGCTGTCCCCCGGTGTGCCGCGGGAGCGCGTCGTGACCGTCGGTATCCGAAACGTCGACGACGCCGAGGTCGATCCGCTCGCCGCGCTCACCGGTCTGTCGGTCGCCGATCTCGACGATCCGGACGCACTGGCCGCCGCGGTGCGGGCCACGGGCGCCCGCCGCGTGTGGGTCCACATCGACGTCGACGTGCTCGACCCCGCCGCCTTCGCCGGAGTGTCCTCCGCGGTGCCGTTCGGGGTGTCTCCCGCCGCCCTGAGCGCCGCCATCCGCCGCCTGCGGGAGAGCGTCCCGCTGGCCGGGGCGACGATCGCCGGCTTCGCGCCGCGGTCCCCCGCCGACGCGGTCGACGATCTGGGCGCGCTGCTGCGCCTGGTCGGAGCGGTCGCGTGACGCCGCCGGAGGGCTGGCAGGACGAGGCCGCCGAACGGCTGCGCCGCGGGCGGCGTGCGGATCGTCGCATCCCCGCGTTCCTGCTGCGCTCCCCCATCAGCCGCCTGGGCTACGCCTGGGGCACAGCCGTCGGCTGGCTCTGGGGCTCCCTGTGGAGCACGGGGCGGGTCGAGCGACGCAACGGCCTGTGGATCTTCCGCGGCATGCCCTCGTGGACGTTCAACCGTGGCGGTGTGTGCGTCGGTGGCTGCTTCCTCACCGGTGACGAACCGCCGAGCGACGCGGTCCTGCGACACGAGGCGGTGCACAAGGAGCAGTGGCTGCGCTACGGGTTCCTGATGCCGGTGCTGTACCTGTTCGCGGGGCGCGACCCGCTGCGCAACCGCTTCGAGATCGAGGCGGGGCTGGAAGACGGCAACTACGTCCGTCGTCCGCGCTGAGTCAGCGCGCGATCGGCAGGAGGCCGAAGCGCTCCGGTGCGTGGATCAGACCGGGGGCGATGCCGAGGGCGCCGGTGAGGTGCTCGACGATGTCGGCCGTGCCGAGGTAGCCGCCCAGCAGCGTGACGTGGGTCTCCACCTCGTCGTCGCACATCATCTCGTCGGCCCAGGCGCAGGTGGCACGGGCGAGCGCCTGTCCCGCCGTGCAGGCGCGACCGCTGCCCGGGGCTCCCGAGCGCTGTCCGCGCGCGAGCCAGGTGACGGTCATGCGACCGGGTGCCTCGATCACGCCGATGTCGGACACCTCGGGCACCTCGATGAAGATGCGACCGGAGGCGCACAGGGGCAGCGTGGCCAGGAAGGCCTCGAGCTCCGCGAGGGAGTGCTCATCGGCCGTCACCAGGTGGTGGGCGCGGCGACGCGCGGCACGACGTGCAGCGCGGGCTCCGCGGATCTCGAGCGAGGTGGTCATGATGGCTCCATGCTACACCAAGTGAAGGCTTGCCTAACCTTCCTCCGCGACCTCAGTCGATGGGCTCGACCAGGGCGGCACGCAGGGCGTCGAGCTCGCCCTCGGTCATGCCGTTGGCGCGCAGGTATCCCGCCGCCGAGCCCCAGCGCTCATCGACCTGCGCGAGCAGCCGTCGCATGACGTCGGCGGGCGACTGCGTGGCGAGGGCCACCGCGTGCACCGCCTCCGGGTGCTGTGAGCGCAGATACTCCGCGATGCGCCGCGAGCGCTCCGGCGGCAGCTGAGACTCGGTGAGCGCGTAATCCGCGATCACCGCCTCCCGATCGGCGCCGACGGCCGACAGGGCGAGCGCGACGGTCACCCCGGTGCGGTCCTTGCCCACCGTGCAGTGCACCAGGGTCGGGTCGCCGGCGGCGATGATGCGGACGGCCTCCACCAACCGGTCGCCGCTCTCCTCCAGCAGGTGAAGGTACAGGTCGTCGAGGCTCACGTCCGACTCGAAGAAGGAGCGGACCGACCCGAGGAAGAGCGGCAGGTGCGTCGTCTCCGGCCCTTCGATCTCGCTCGGCTCCGCGGCGACCTCCTCCCCGTCGCGCAGATCCACGATGCGCGCCACGGCGTCCCGCAGGACAGCCGCCCCGGCGGGCGTCGCGGTGGAGAGCTGACCGGACCGCAGCAGCACACCCGAGCGGATGCGCCCGCCTTCCGCCGGCATCCCGCCCACGTCTCGGACGTTCGAGACGCCCTCGACGTCGAGAACGGTCATGACGCGGCCGGTGCGGTGCGCGGCGGCACCGGGTAGCGACCGGCGATGACGATGCGGTTGAACGCATTGATCGATACGCAGGCCCAGCTCAGCGCGGCGTACTCCTTCTCGGTGAAGACGCTGCCGACCAGGTCGTACACCTCATCGGAGATACCGTCCTCCGCGATGAACGTGAACGCCTCGGCGAGCTCGAGCGCCGCCCGCTCCCGGTCGCTGAAGACGCCGCTCTCGCGCCACACGGGGATCTGCGTGAGCGTGTCGGCGTCGATCCCGGCGGCGGCCGCGCGATCGACATGGATGCGCGTGCAATAGCTGCACCCGTTCAACTGCGAGCAGTGGATCATGACGAGCTCCTTGAGCCGGTCATCGATCCCGTTCGCCGCACAGATGGAGCCGACCGTCTTGGAGAACGCGTCGAGGGCCTGATACGCAGCCGGCTCGGTCTTGGAGAGATGCACGCGCTGTTCGGTCATGCCTCCATGATATGGCGCGGTCGAGGCGCAGCGACCGGCGAGCGCGCACACCCGGAAATGCAGAAGGCCAAGCTACTCGCCATGATGCTCATCGAAACAAGAAGTAATCGACCGCAGCTTCTTGTCACAATGCTCTCGCATTTCCGCGTCGGCACGGCAGGGGCGCAGAATAGCCCCGTGGCGATCGACACCAGCGAGTTCACCTATCTTCCCGCACAGGCCGAAGCGCTCGGCGTCCCCCTCCCGGAGGTGCAGCGCCTGACACTACCGCTCGCGGACGGCCGCACCCTCAGCGCCCTCCGGTTCGGCACGGGCGAGCCCCGGATCACGCTCCTGCACGGGGCCGGGCTCAACGCGCACACGTGGGACACGACCGCGCTGGCCCTGCAGCAGCCGGTGCTCGCGATCGACCTCGCCGGTCACGGCGACTCCTCGTGGCGCGACGACGCCGACTACACCCCGCGCGTGCTCGCCGCCGACGTGGCCGCCGCGCTCGACGCCTGGACGACCCAGCCGCAGGTGGTCGTCGGCCAGTCCCTCGGCGGGCTCACCGGCGCCGCCCTCGCCGCGGCCCGCCCCGACCTCGTGGCCGAACTCGTGGTCGTCGACATCACGCCGGGAGTGGACGTGACCGCCGGCCCCGCGGCGCTGCGGGCGTTCTACGAGGGCCCGACCGACTTCGCCACCCGCGACGAGCTGGTCGACAAGGCCATGGCGCTCGGCTTCGGCGGCACCCGCCCCGAGACCGAGCGCGGCGTCTTCCTCAACACGCGTGTGCGCGACGACGGCCGGATCGAGTGGAAGCACCACTTCGCCCACCTCGCGGCGCAGGCGCTGTCGGCGCACGACCCCGGCACCCCCGCCGCCCCGTCCGTCCTGCACGAGACCGGCTGGGACGACCTCGCCGGCGTGCGCTCCCCGCTGACGCTGGTCCGGGCGGAGCGGGGCTTCGTGAGCGCCGAGGACGCCGCCGAGCTGCAGCGCCGCCTCCCCGCCGCCCGCGTGGTGGTGCTCGACGCCACCCACAACGTGCAGGAGACCGCGCCCGCCGAGCTGGCTGCGCTCCTGACCTCGCGCACCACGTCGGCGACCGGCGGAATATGACGTTCCGTTCCGTCGCCGACCCCCGCACCTCCCCGCAACCCTAGGCTCGTCCCACCGGCACACAGCACCTGCCGCACCGAGAGGAAACACCCATGTTCTTTCGTCACCGACGCCTCGCGCTGATCTCCGCACTCGCGGCCACCGCCGTCGTGCTCAGCGCCTGCTCCGGCTCCGCAGAGCCCGGACCCTCCACCGGGACCGGCGAGCCCGATTCGAACGCGACGCTGCACGTGGGGCTCGTGCTCGAGCCCACCAACCTCGACATCCGCCACACGAGCGGCGCCGCCCTCGAGCAGATCCTCATCGACAACATCTACGAGGGCCTCGTCAGCCGCACACAGGAGAACGAGATCGAGGGGCGTCTGGCCTCGGACTACGAGGTGTCGGACGACGGGCTGACCTACACGTTCACGCTGAACGACGGAGTCGTCTTCCACGACGGCACTCCCCTGACCTCCGCCGACGTCGTCTCGTCGTACGAGACCGTGCGCACCGACGCCACCGTGCAGGGCAACGCCGAGTTCGCGTCGGTCGCCTCGATCACCGCCCCCGACCCGACCACCGTGCAGATCGTGCTGTCCGCGCCGAACCAGAACTTCCTGTTCGCACTCACGGGCCCGGCCGGACTCGTGTTCAAGACCGGCGACACGACCGATCTGAAGACCGCGGAGAACGGCACCGGCCCGTTCACGCTCTCGCGCTGGAACAAGGGCAGCACCATCACGTTCGCGCGCAACGACGAGTACTGGGGCGACCCGGTGAGCGTCGCCGAGGTCGAGTTCCAGTACATCCCCGACTTCACCGCCGGCGTGAACGCGGCCCTCGCCGGCGACGTCGACGTGCTCACCGCCGTCGACCCGAACCTCGCGTCGCAGCTGGAGGACTCCGGCGACTTCACCCTCACGAAGGGCCGCACGACCGACAAGGCCACGCTCGCGTTCAACAACAAGAAGGCGCCGCTCGACGACGTGCGCGTGCGTGAGGCGCTGCGCCTGGCGATCGACCACGACGCGCTGATCGAGGCCGTCGGAGCCGGCACCCCGCTGTACGGGCCGATCCCCGAGCTCGACCCGGGCTACGAGGACCTCTCCGACGTGATCTCCTACGACCCGGAGCGCGCGAAGGAGCTGCTGGCCGAGGCGGGGCAGGAGGACCTCGACCTCACGCTCACGATCCCCTCGTTCTACGGCACGACCGTCCCGAAGGTGCTCATCTCCGACTTCGACAAGGTCGGCGTGAACCTCGAGGTCGACTCGGTGGAGTTCCCGACCTGGCTCGAAGACGTCTACACCAACAAGGACTACGACCTCAGCTTCGTGCTGCACGTCGAGCCGCGCGACTTCGGCAACTTCGCCAACCCGGACTACTACTTCGGCTACGACAACGCCGAGGTGCAGGACCTGTACGCCCAGGCGCTGGCCGAGGTCGACCCCGACGCCTCGGCGAAGCTGCTCGCCCAGGCCGCCCGCATCGTGTCGGAGGACCACGCGGCCGACTGGCTGTACAACGGCGAGACCATCACCGCGGTCAGCCCGATCGTCTCGGGCTTCCCGGAGGACTCGATCAACTCGCGCATCAACCTGGCGGACGTCACCGTCAGCAGCGCCGACTGAGCGCCCGGTTCCGACCCCGTGCTGCGCTACGCGCTCGTCCGAGGGGCCCTGCTCATCGCAGGGCTCCTCGTGTCGAGCGCGCTCATCTTCCTGACCCTCCGGGTGTTCCCCGGTGACGTCGCCCAGCTCATCGCCGGGACCCAGGCCTCGCCCTCCGAGGTCGAAGCCCTCCGCGAGTCGCTCGGCCTGAACCGTCCCCTGCTCGCGCAGTACACCGACTGGATCGGCGGCATCTTCCGCGGCGACCTCGGCACCTCCCTCCTCTCCGGCGCGTCCGTCGGCGAGGAGCTGCTGCTCAAGGCGCAGGTCACGGTACCGCTCGGCCTGCTGTCGCTGCTGATCGCGGTGCTCATCGCCGTGCCGTTCGGAATCCTCGCGGCCCTTCTGCGCGGCCGGCGCGGCGGGACGGCGCTCAGCGTCGGTGCGCAGGCGCTCGCGGCCGTTCCGGTGGTCTGGGCGGGCATGATGCTGATCGTGGTGTTCTCCGTGTGGCTCGGCTGGCTCCCGCCGCAGGGCTTTCCGCGCACCGGCTGGTCGACACCGGGCCGGGCCATCGAGGCGCTGCTGCTTCCCGCGCTGACCATCGGGATCGTGGAGGGCGCGATGCTCATGCGGTTCGTGCGCAGCGCCACGCTCCAGGCCGCCGGTCAGGATTTCGTGCGCACGGCCGCGGCCAAAGGGCTCACCCGCACGCGCGCCCTGATCCAG
Organism: Microbacterium sp. K35; assembly: GCF_004794375.1. Classification (NCBI taxonomy): domain Bacteria; kingdom Bacillati; phylum Actinomycetota; class Actinomycetes; order Micrococcales; family Microbacteriaceae; genus Microbacterium; species Microbacterium sp. K35. Next base: position 7,671 of record NZ_SSDM01000334.1, read on the forward strand.
CACGGCATCCCGGCGGTCGGGCTGTCGATCGTGACGGTGCTCGGGCTCCAGGTCGCCGGGATCATCGTCGGCTCCGTCGTGATCGAGCAGCTGTTCACCCTGCCCGGCATCGGCCGGATGCTGGTGGCCGACGTGGGCACGCGCGACCTGATCAAGGTGCAGAGCGAGCTGCTCGTGCTCACCGGGTTCGTCCTGGTCGTGGGTTTCGTGGTCGACCTGCTGCATCGCGCGATCGACCCGAGACAGCGGGAGGCCGCATGACCCCCCGCTGGCTGCACCGGCTGTGGCAGACCGCGACCGGACGCTTCGGCCTGATCGTGGTCGCCGTCATCGCGCTCGCGGCCCTCGTATCGCTGTTCTGGACGCCGTTCGACCCGCGCGCCTCCGACATCGGCGGCCGTTGGCTGCCGCCGGGCCTCCCCCACCTGCTGGGCACCGACGACACCGGGCGCGACATCCTCAGTCTGCTGATGGCCGGTGCCCGCACGACCGTGTTCGTCAGTGTCGGCGCCGGCCTCATCGCCACGCTCGTCGGCATCGTCCTCGCGGCCCTCGGAGCGCTCACCACGCGGCTCGTGCGCGAGACCGTGGCCGTGCTCGTCGACATCCTGATCGCGTTCCCGGTGCTGCTCATCGCCATGATGATCTCGTCGGTCTGGGGCGGGTCGCTGTGGGTCGTCATCTGGGCGGTCGGCATCGGGTTCGGCGTGAACATCGCCCGGGTCACGCGCCCCGAGCTGCGCCGCGTGCAGCAGAGCGACTTCATCCTCGCCGCCCGCGCCTCGGGGCTGACACCGGCGCAGACGCTCGTGCGCCACCTGCTGCCGAACGTGGCCCCGGTGTTCATCGTGCAGCTGTCGTGGTCGATGGCGGTGGCCGTGCTCGCCGAGGCCGGCCTGTCCTACCTCGGCTTCGGCGCCTCGGTGGTCGAGCCGAGCTGGGGTCTGCTGCTCGCCGATCTGCAGCGCTACATCGGCGTGCACCCGCTCACGGTCATCTGGCCGGGACTGACCATCACCCTCACCGTGCTGGCGCTCAACCTGCTGGGCGACGGACTGCGCGAGGCGACCGACCCGACCCTGCGGCACCGCGCCGCTGAGACGCACACCCCGGCGGTGGTCGCGTGAGCCTGGTGGTGGAGGACCTGGTCGTCGAGCTCGACGGGCGACGCCTGGTCGACGGCGTGTCGTTCGAGGTGCCCGATGGCGCCAGGGTCGGGCTGATCGGCGAGTCCGGCTCCGGCAAGTCGCTCACAGCGCTTGCGGTGCTCGGGCTGCTCCCGGACGGGGCGACCGCGCACGGCAGCATCCGCTGGGACGGCACCGAGCTGATCGGACTTCCCGACCGGGAGCTCGCGCGGCTGCGCGGCGACGACATCGGCATCGTGTTCCAGGAGCCGCGCACGGCCCTGAACCCGATCCGTACCGTGGGGCGGCAGATCGCTGAGTCGATCCGCATCCACCAGGGTCTCGGGAAGCGCGAGGCCAGGGAGCGCGCGATCACCCAGGCGGCACGCGTGCGGCTCCCCGACCCCGAGACCATCGTCGACCGCTACCCGCACCAGCTCTCGGGCGGGCAGCGGCAGCGGGTGGCGATCGCGATGGCCCTCGCCTGCCGCCCTCGGCTACTCATCGCCGACGAACCCACCACGGCGCTCGACGTGACGATCCAGGCGGAGATCCTGTCCCTGCTGCTGGGGCTCGTGGAAGACGAGGGCATGTCGCTCGTGTTCATCACGCACGACCTCGCGGTGCTGGCCCAGGTGGCGACCGCGGGCGTGGTGCTCGAACACGGCAGGGTCGTCGAGGCCGCACCCGTGTCGACCCTGCTGAGCACCCCCGCCTCCCCCGTGACGCAGGGGCTGCTGCGCGATGCGACCGCCACCCTGTGGCGGCCGGAAGGCGGTGCGGCATGAGCCTGATCGAGGCACGCGGCCTGCGGCGGGACTTCGTGGTACCGAAGCGCACGACCTTCGAGCGCACGCGGCGGCAGACCGCGCTGGAGCCCACCGACCTCGACGTGGTCGAGGGGTCGTCGGTCGGCATCATCGGCGAGTCGGGGTCGGGCAAGTCCACCCTGGTGCGGCTGCTCCTCGGGCTCGACCGCCCGACCGCCGGAACGGTCGCGGTGGACGGTCGTGCGGTCGACGCCGCGGCCTCCGCCCGGGCGCTGCACTGGCTGCGACGGCAGACCGGGCTCGTGTTCCAGGACCCGTACGCGTCGCTCGACCCCCGCATGACCGCGGGCCAGATCGTGCGGGAGCCCCTGTGGGCCCTGGGCATCGAGGGCGACCACCGGGCACGCGTACGCGAAGTGCTCGCCCAGGTCGGGCTCGAGCCGGACATGGGTGACCGCTACCCGCACGAGTTCTCCGGCGGGCAGCGGCAGCGCATCGCCCTCGCCCGCGCGATCGTGCATCGACCGCGCATCCTCGTGGGCGACGAGCCGCTGTCCGCCCTCGACGTCACGGTGCGCGCGCAGATCCTCGACCTGCTGCGCGAGCTCAAGGCGACCTCCGAGCTGACGCTGCTGCTCGTCTCGCACGACATCGGCGTGGTGCAGAACCTGTGCGACACGGTCGTGGTGATGAAGGACGGCCGCATCGTCGAGCGCGGTGCGACGGCGGACGTGCTGCTGCACCCCGCGCACGACTACACGCGGGCGCTGCTGGCGGCGATCCCGGTCATCCCCGGCCCTGCGGAGGGCTGAGGCTCAGCGGGAGCGGCCGAACAGCGCGCCGCGACGCGGACGGGACGGGCGCAGCGCCCGGCGCAGATACACGGTGCCGAGGTCGCGGCCGAACTTGTGTCCGACACGTCCCATCCGCCCCGCCTCGACGAAGCCGAGCTTCTCGTGCAACCGGATCGACGCCTCGGCCCCGCGGTCGCTGATCACCGCGACCATCTCGCGGATGCCGCGCTGCTCGCACGCCTCGATGAGCGCCTGCAGGAGCGCCGACCCCAGCCCCTTCCCGCCCGCCCCCGGGCCGAGGTAGATCGAGTCCTCGACCGTGTAGCGGTACGCGTTCTTGCCCGCCCACGGCTGCGCCACCGCGTAGCCCAGCACGGCCCCCGATGGCGACACCGCCACCAGGAACGGGAGCCCGAGACGGTCGAGCAGCGCATACTTCTCCCGCCAGGACGGGATCGTGCTGCGGCGCTCGTCGAGCGTGACCGCCGAGTTGCTCACGAAGTGGTTGTAGATCTCGCGCACGTGAGGGAGGTCGGCGGGACGCGCGGGCCGGATGGCGTACGCGAAGACCTCGGGAGCCGGTGCCGGTCGCAGATGGCGCGGCAGCACCCGGCGACGGTCCCCCGGCTCGAACTGCATGCGCTCAGCTTAGGGACGCCTCCGCCTCGCCCTCCACCCGCCAGTCCACCGGGTCGCCGCCCGCCTCCGCCAGCAGCGCGTTGGCGCGGGAGAAGGGCCGCGAACCGAAGAAGCCGCGGCTCGCCGAGAGCGGCGACGGGTGCGCGGATTCGATCACCGGCGTGTCGCCGAGCAGCGGACGGAGGTTCGCGGCGTCCCTGCCCCACAGCACGGCGACGAGCGGCTGGTCCCGGGCGACGAGCGCACGGATCGCGAGCTCTGTCACCTCCTCCCAGCCCCAGCGGCGGTGCGAGCCCGCCGCGCCCGGCTGCACGGTGAGCACCCGGTTGAGCAGCAGCACGCCCTGGTCGCTCCACGCCGTGAGGTCGCCGTGCGGCGCGGGCGGGAGACCGAGGTCGCTCTCGCGCTCCTTGTAGATGTTCGTCAGACTCCGCGGCAGCGGTCGCACGTGGCGGTCCACCGCGAACGACAGCCCGATCGGATGCCCCGGCGTGGGGTACGGGTCCTGCCCCGTGATGAGCACCCGCACCTCCGACAGCGGCCGCTGGAACGCCCGCAGCACGTTCTCGCCCGCGGGAAGGTAGCCGCGACCGGCCGCCTGTTCCGCACGGAGCCGCTCGCCGAGCGCGGTGATCCGCTCCTGCGCGGGAGCCAGAGCCTCCGCCCAGCCCGGATCGATCAGTCCGTCGCGCGCGAGCTCGGCGAGGCCGCGGCCCGCCATCACTCCGCGGTCCGCACGCGCAGCGGACCCCGCGCGAGCAGGTGCTGGGCGGACTGCGCCACCGGGCGCATCGTGATCAGGTCGAGATTGACGTGTGCGGGAGCCCCCAGCGCGTAGGCGATCACATCGGCGACGTCGTCGGCCAGGAGGGGCGCCTCGACCCCGGCGTACACCGCCTCCGCCGCGACCGCGTCGCCGCCGAGACGGTTGAGCGTGAACTCCTCCGTGTGCACCATCCCCGGCGCGACCTCCACGACCCGGATGGGCTCGCCGTTGAGCTCCTGGCGCAGGGCCCGCACCAGCATGCCCTCGGCCGCCTTCGCCGCGTTGTACCCCGCCCCGCCCGGATACGCCGTCTGCGCGGCGGTCGAGGTCACGAACACCGTGTCCGCGTGCCCGTCCACCTCGGCCGTCGCCCGCAGGAGGGGCAGGAGCCCCGCGACCAGGCGCTGCGTGGCCAGCACGTTCGCGTCGAACATCCACTGCCAGTCGTCGATCGCGGCATCCTCCACGCGGTCCGTCCCGCGCGCGCCCCCGGCGACCTGCACCAGCGCGTGCAGCGGACCCGAACGCTCGAGCTCTCCGACCAGGGCCGACACGGCGGCACCGTCGGTCAGGTCGCACGCGATCACCGAGGCCCCGGTCTCCGCGGCCAGGGCCCGCAGGCGGTCCTCCCGGCGGGCGACGCCGACCACGTCCCATCCCCGCCCCCGCAGCGCGCGCACCGTCGCCGCGCCGATCCCGGAACTCGCCCCTGTCACCACTGCACGTCTGTTCGCCATGCCCTCCACCGTACGATGTCCTCACCCGATTCCCGAGCGACGATCGCCGTGGTGCCGCGAACGTCAGAACAGCGTGGCGGTGCGCGTGTGCACGGTGCCGTCGCTGGGGCTCCCGGTCGAGGTGACCGTCACGGGGATACCCGAGTTCAGCGGCGTCGGACCGAGGATGCCGAACGTGACGTGGGTGACCCCCTGCCCCGCGACGCTGCCCACGTACGCCAGCGTGTACGTCACGGTGCCGTCGCCGTTGTCGGTCACGCCCCCCGCGGTCCAGGTCGGGTCGGTCGCCGGGAGCGCGGGAACGGACGGGCTCGACCCGCCGGCGTTCGCGATGACGACCGGTTGCAGCGCGCCGACGTCGGCTCGATTCATGGTGACGGTGACCGTGCCGCTGGTGATGTCCGCCACCGGGATCGTGGCCGCCTGCGTGTCGTCGTTGCGCAGCTGGATCGATGCGCCGTAGTACTGCGGGTCCACCCAGGTGCCGCCCTGCATGGTCTCGATCACGAATCGGCCCAGCCCTTCGGCCGACGCCGCCGCGGCCGGCGCGGCGGTCACCAGCGCGATCACCGGCACGGACCAGACCGCGCCCGCCAGCACGGTCCGGCGGGGCAGGCCCCGGGGTTCGTCATCGTGTGCGCCCGCACCGAGATCGTCGACAGTCATGGGGTCTCCTGTCCGCCGGCCCGTCGGCCGCGCCTGGCAGGTACGGTATCCGGCACCGCGGCCGGGCGGAAGACCTGCGTCCTCCGCTCGAGGTGAGGGGCGCTGTGTTACGTCACATTTCCCGGCCGCTGTTGACAGCGGGGGAAGTTCCGTACTCTCGCTGCAAGGGCACCAGCCATCCGACTTCCGACCGTTCCAGGGGGAACACATGTCCGCACCCGAGACCTGGCGTTTCGAGACCAAGCAGATCCACTCGGGCGCCGCACCCGACCCGGTCACGAAGGCGCGTGCGACGCCGATCTACCAGACCACGTCGTACGTGTTCGACAACGCCGACCACGCCGCGAACCTGTTCGCGCTGGCCGAGTTCGGCAACATCTACACCCGCATCCAGAACCCGACCCAGGACGTGCTCGAGCAGCGCCTCGCGGCCCTCGAAGGGGGCACCGGCGCCCTCGTCCTGTCCAGCGGCCAGGCGGCCTCGACCTTCGCGATCCTCAACATCGCCCAGGCCGGCGACCACTTCGTCGCCTCCAGCTCGATCTACGGCGGCACCTACAACCTCTTCAAGTACACGCTGGCCAAGCTCGGCATCGAGGTCACGTTCGTCGAGAACCAGGACGACCCCGAGGAGTGGCGCCGCGCCGTCCGCCCGAACACCAAGCTGTTCTTCGCCGAGACCATCGGCAACCCGCAGATCAACGTGCTCGACATCCGCACGGTCGCCGACATCGCGCACGAGAACGGGGTCCCCCTGATCGTCGACAACACGATCGCGACGCCCTACCTCATCCGCCCGTTCGAGCACGGCGCCGACATCGTCGTCCACTCGATCACCAAGTTCCTCGGCGGCCACGGCACGACCATCGGCGGCGTCGTGATCGACGGCGGCCGCTTCGCGTGGTCGGAGAACGTCGAGAAGTTCCCCGGCCTCACCGAGCCCGACCCCTCGTACCACGGCGCGAGCTACACGGCCGCGGTCGGCGACGCGCTCGCCTACATCATCAAGGCCCGCGTGCAGCTGCTGCGCGACCTCGGCTCCTCCATCTCGCCGCAGAGCGCCTGGAACCTCATCCAGGGCGTGGAGACCCTGTCGCTGCGCATCGAGCGCCACGTGCAGAACGCCCAGGAGATCGCCGAGTGGCTGGACGGCCGCGACGACGTCGCGTCGGTCAACTACTCGGGTCTGCCCTCCTCGCCGTGGTACGCCAAGGCGAATGAGTACGCGCCGAAGGGCGTCGGCGCGGTGCTGTCGTTCGAGCTCAAGGGCGGCGTGGAGGCCGGTCGCGAGTTCGTCAACAGCCTGTCGCTGTTCAGCCACCTCGCCAACATCGGCGACGTGCGCTCGCTCGTCATCCACCCCGCCTCCACGACGCACGCGCAGCTCACGCCCGAGCAGCAGCTCACGGCGGGTGTGACGCCTGGCCTCGTGCGTCTGTCGGTGGGGCTCGAGAACATCGACGACCTGAAGGCCGACCTCGACCAGGCGCTCGCCGCCGCGCGCGCCGTCTCGGAGGCCGCCCGCGCCTGAGCGGACCGTCTCGCACGGATGCCCCGGACCCCTCGGTCCGGGGCATCCGTCGTCCCCGCCGCGTAACCTGCCGCCGGAGCGCCGCCCGCCAGGCGAGAATGGGGGAATGGACTGGCAGACGACCTCCGAGGACACGGTGCCGTCGGCACCCGTGACGGAGGCCGACGTCCGTCTGCTCCGTGCCCGACCGCCCGCGACCGGCGCATGGCGCGACGGAGACCCCGTGGGCGGGCGCCGCTTCGCCGCCTTCGGGTCGTTCCGCACCGAGAGCGGGGCCGAGCTCCCCGGCATCCGGCTGGCGTACGAGACCTGGGGCGAGCTGAACGCCGCACGGCACAACGCCGTGCTCGTGCTCCACGCGCTCACCGGCGACAGCCACGTGCGCGGCGAGGCAGGAGCCGGACACCCCACGGCCGGCTGGTGGGAGGACATCGTCGGGCCGGGCGCGGCGCTCGACACCGACCGGTGGTTCGTGATCGCGCCGAACATGCTCGGCGGCTGCCAGGGCTCGACCGGACCGGCGAGCATCGCCCCCGACGGCTACGAGTGGGCGTCGCGCTTCCCCTACCTCACGATCCGCGATCAGGTGGCCGCGCAGGTGCGCCTGGCCGACGCGCTCGGCATCGACACCTGGGCGGCGGTGATCGGCGGCTCGATGGGCGGCATGCACGCGCTGGAGTGGGCGGTCACCCATCCCGCCCGCGTCGAGCGGCTCGCCGTGCTGTCCTCGCCACCGGTGACGACGGCCGACCAGATCGCCCTGAACACGGTGCAGCTCGAGACCATCCGCATGGATCCGCGCTTCCAGGGCGGCGAGTACTACGACCTCTCCGACGGCGACGGCCCCCACCGCGGCCTCGCCCTCGCCCGGCGCATGGCCCTGCTGAACTACCGCAGCCCGATCGAGCTCAACCAGCGGTTCCAGCGGTCGTGGCAGTCCGACGTGTCACCGCTCGGGCACGGCGGGCGCTTCGCGGTGGAGTCGTACCTCGACTTCCACGGCAACAAGTTCACGCGCCGGTTCGACGCCAACAGCTACATCACCCTGGTCGAGGCCATGAACTCGCACGACGTGGGGCGCGGTCGCGGTGGTGTGGAGGAGGCGCTGCGCGCGGTGACGGCCACGACCCTCGTGCTCGGCATCGACAGCGACCGGCTGTTCCCCGTCGACGGCCAGCAGCGTATCGCCCGCAGCATCCCCACCGTGCTCGACGACGACGCGGTGGTGCTGGCGAGCGACTTCGGCCACGACGGCTTCCTGATCGAGACCGACGCGGTCGGCACGCAGCTGCGACGCCTCCTCGACGCCTGAGCTCACGCCGGGGCGAAGCTCCACGGACGTGCCGCGGCGTGCAGCGTGCCCTGCTCCCACGCGAAGGCCCGCCCGCCGTCGAGCACACGCGTCTGGAACAGCTCCGCCGCCCCGGCCGACGCGAGCGCCGCGGAGGCCCGGTCGTGCATCGACAGCCGGTGCAGCGTGACCCAGGTGGGCGGGAACAGCGTCCACTCCCCCGACGCGTGTCGGCCGAGGGCCTCCGCCGGGGTGACCCAGGCGAGTTCCGCGACCTCCGCCTCGGACGGCACGGCCTCGGCCCGCGGAGCCTCGGCGAGGAAGAACCAGGTGCGGATGCGGACGGGAGCCTCCGCGGGCGGCCGCCACTCCGACAGGGGCACGAGCCCGTCGATCACGAGGCCCACCTCCTCGGCGGTCTCGCGCACCGCCGCCCGCCGCGCATCGTCCACGCGGTCGGCGCCGTCACGGCGATCGCCCTGCTCGACCTTACCGCCGGGGAACACCCAGGCACCGGCGAACGAGCCGCGCTCCGGCCGCCGCAGCAGCAGCACGCGGAAGCCCTCGTCGGCGGGTCGCAGCAGCACGGCCGTCCCCGCCAGCGGCAGCTCATCGTCGGGGATCGTCACCCCGTCACTCTACGACGCGAGTACGACGACCGCTGGGGCGCGACGCGCCTCCACCCGGTACGACAGCAGCGCGATGAGCAGTCCGGCGACCGCGAGCGCGGCGCCGGTCCACGCGGGAGCGGTGAAGCCCCAGCCGAGTGCGATCACGACGCCGCCCAGGAACGCGCCGAGGCTGTTGCCGACGTTCAGCGCGGAGTGGTTCATGGCCGCGGCGATCGACTGGTTGTCGCCCGCGACGTCCATGAGCCGCGTCTGGATGGTGGGGCTGAGCACGGACGAGACGAAGCCGACCAGCACCACCAGCAGGCCGAGGCTCACGATCCAGAACGACAGCACCGCCAGCAGCGCGAACACGACGCCCATCGCGGCCAGGCCGCCCAGCAGCGTGCGCCGGAGGTCGATGTCGGCGAGGTGCCCGCCGACCAGGTTGCCCGCGGTCATGCCCAGCCCCATCAGCACCAGCACGATCGGCACCGCCCACTCGGGCGACCCCGCGACCTCGGTGACCAGCGGCGCGATGTAGCTGTAGACGGCGAAGAAGCCGCCGAAGCCGATCGCGCCGACGCCGAGCGTGAACCACACCTGTCCGATGCGGAACACCCCGAGCTCCGCGCGCATCGTGCGACCGGGGTCGCCCGGGTGCGCGGGCACGAACAGGGCGATGCAGAGCGTGGCGAGGGCGAACACCAGCGCGACGACGGCGAACGCGGCACGCCAGCCCCACTGCTGCCCGAGGAACGTGCCCAGCGGCACCCCCACGACGTTCGCGACCGTGAGCCCGGTGAGGATGAAGGCGACGCCCTTCGCGCGGTTGCCGGGACCCATCACCTCGGCGGCCACGAGCGCGCCGATCCCGAAGTAGGCGCCGTGCGGCAGGCCCGCCAGGAACCGCGATGCACCGACCAGCTCGAACGTGGGCAGCACGACGGTCAGCGCGTTGAACACGGCGAGCGCGAGCGCCAGCACGATCATCACGCGGTGGCGCGGGAACCGGGCGACGAAACCCGCGATCGTCGGCGCGCCGATCACCACGCCGAGCGCGTAGAGCGAGATCAGCCAGCCGGCCTGGCTCAGCGCCTCCTCCTGGCTGGTCGCCCAGACGGACGGCAGCAGGTCGGCGGCGATGTTCGGGAGCAGCCCCATCACGACGAATTCGGTCATGCCGATGCCGAAGCTGCCGATGGCGAGAGAGAGGAGCGCCCTCTTCGCCGCACCCCTCGATGCGGTCGAGGGATTCACCGGTTCAGCTTAGCGGGCGTCGGCCTCGTCGATCGCCGCCTCCAGGCGCTCGACCTTCGCGTCGAGCTCGCCCGAGTACCCCGGACGGATGTCGGCCTTGAGCACGAGGGACACGCGGGAGCCGAACGGCATGACCGCCTCGGTCGCACGCTTGACCACGTCCATCACGCTGTCCCAGTCGGGGCCCTCGATCTCGGTGAACATGCTCGTCGTGCGGTGCGGGAGTCCGGAGGCCCGCACCACGCGCACGGCGGCGGCCACCGCGTCGTGGACGGAGGCGTCGGAGCGGTCGACGGCACCGTCGGCCGGTGTGCCGCTGGGGGCGACGGAGAAGGCGATCAGCATGGGTTCACTCCTTGATTCGAGGGGGACGGACGGCGGGAACACGCAGGACGGCGCGCAAGCTCACGACGGTCAGGACGATGAGCAGCACGTTGCGCAGCGTGAGCAGCAGCACGGGCACGGGCTCGGCCCGCAGCAGCGCGTCGTAGGTGAGCGGGTAGATCAGGCAGGTGACCAGGCACAGCGCCAGCACCAGCACGGCGGGCACCGTCGCGCGCGCCCTGTCCCACACGATCCAGAGGATCACGGGCGCGAGAAGCCAGGTCTGGAACTGCGGCGACCCCACCTTGTTGCCGACGATCAGCACCGTCACGAGCGCGAGCGCGAGCGGCGGGAACAACCGGCCGAACACCGCACCGCGCGTGGCCTTGACCGCCCCGAGGGCGGTGACCGCGACGACCGCCACGGCCATCAGCGGCGTGAGGACCGCGGCGACCGCATCGACGCCCGGCGCGGTGATCTGGAACGTGAGGATGTCGAAGCTGTACTCGATGCGGGCGGCACCGGCCACCGCGAGCCACAGGAACGGCGTCGCCGCGACCGCCTCGATCTGCAGGCCGCGACCGGTCTGCGCGGTGAGGAACCCGAGGATCTCCGACCGGGAACCGAGCAGCACGAGCCCCCCGAGCACGACGGCCGTGACCACCAGCGCCGCCAGCAGCTGCCGCCACCGTCGGCGCCCGGCCTCCACCGCCGCGAGCAGCAGCGCGCCCGGCCAGATCTTGATCCACGCGCCGACCGTCAGGAGGGCAGCGGCGAGCGCGGGCCGCGATAGCAGCCACAGGCCGGCGACGACCGCGATCGGCACGGTGACCGCGTCGATCCGGTACAGCGCGACGGGTCCGAGCAGCAGGAGCGCGGCGCACCAGAACCACGCCGCGGCCGTGCGCGCCCGGCCCGGACGACGCCCGACCAGCACGGCGAACGCGACAGCGTCGAGCACGCCCACCAGCACCGCCCAGGCCACGAGGTACGCGGACGAGACGCCGAGCAGGGGCACGAGCGGGGTGGCCAGGAGCCCGGCGAGCAGCATCGGCAGCAGCGCGAGCTGGGGGTACACCCACGGTTCGGTGACGCCCACGACCGGGCCGCCGCCGAGCGCCGCCGACGACCAGGGCTCGTACACCAGCACGACGTCGCCCATCGGCTGGCTCGGGTAGATCCACCCCGCGAGCGCGGTGAGCAGATGCACCAGGAGGAACGCGGCCCACAGCGCGATCGTCCGGGCGGGCACGCGCCGGGTCACGACAGGACGTCCGCGATCGCGAGGGGCAGCGCCTCCGCCACGTCCAGCGCGACGATCGGGTGGCCCGTGCCGCCCCCACCC
>NZ_SSDM01000335.1:0-8904 GCF_004794375.1 Microbacterium sp. K35
TCCATCCGCGCATCCGACGCCGCGAACCGCGCATCCATCCGCTCTTCCATGCCCGAGAATCGCCCCTCGACCATCGCGATCCGCGCATCCGATGCCGCAAACCGCGAATCCATCCGCGTGACGAGCCAGCCGAAGCCGCTTGCCATCGCGACGATGATCGTCACCGTCGACCCCAGGATGGTGATCACTTCCATCGACACGAACATCTCCCCAGTCTCACTCGCGTTCCCGCCGCTGTCACGACCCTACGGTGCAGCATTCCGCCGTTCGCGCCGCGGCCACGCGATCCGGGGAGCACGCGTGAGACTGCACACCCGTGCAGCAGGACCGGGCAGGCGTCCGCGGACCCATAGGCTGGAGAGATGGCCCCCTCCCCTTACACCTGCGTGCTCTGGGACGTCGACGGCACGATCGTCGACGCCTCGGTCGGCATCCTCCGTCGGCTGCACGTCGTCCTCACGCACTTCGGCCGTCCCGCCCCGACGCGGGAGGAACTGGTGCACTGGATCGGGCCGCCCATGTTCCAGTCGTTCCAGGACCAGGCCGGCATGACGCCCGCGGAGTCCGCCGAGGCCGTGGCGTTCTACCGCACGCTGGGCAAGGCCGACGGTTACACCACGGACGTGCGCACGTATCCCGGTGTCGCCGAGCTCATCCACGACCTGCATGCCGCGGGAGTGCCGCAGGCGACCGCGAGCTCCAAGCCGGAGAACCAGGTCGATGCGCTGGTCGACCACTTCGGTCTCCGGCCCGCCTTCCTCACGACCGTCGGCGCGACTCCGGACGAGGCGACGCTCGCGTCGAAGACCGACATCGTCGCCGAAGCCCTGCGCCGCCTGGGCGCGCTCGGCGTCGACACGTCACGCCCCGTCCTCGTCGGCGACCGCCATCATGATGTCGAGGGCGGCAAGGCCAACGGCGTCCCCGTGATCTTCGTCGAGTGGGGCTTCAGCGACCCGCACGAGGGAGGCGACGCGGCGTTCCGCGTCGCCTCGGTCGACGAACTGCGGGCCCTGCTGCTCGGCTGAGCCCGTCACCACTGACGCAGAAAGCGGAACTCCCCGTCGAAAGGACGCTCGAGTGCGTTCTTCAGACGGGGAGTCCCGGTGTCGTCCGCGTCAGAGCGGGCGGATGTTCTCTGCCTGCAGGCCCTTCGGACCCTGCGCCACATCGAACTCGACTCGCTGGTTCTCGTCGAGAGACCGGTAGCCGGATGACTGGATGGCGGAGTAGTGCGCGAAGACGTCAGCGCCTCCGTCGTCGGGGGAGATGAAGCCGAAGCCCTTCTCCGAGTTGAACCACTTGACCGTGCCCTGGGTGCTCATGTACTGCCTGTTCTGCTGATCTAGAAGCCGACGCAGGGGTGCACCGACATCGCTAACGCTAGTGGAGGCGACCCCGGCGGCAATAGGAGAGGCAAGAAGGTAATCCAAATGTTGCATGAGCGTCATGCGACCAGCGCGGCGGGGCTTTCGATCCGCTCCCGGAAAATGGTGTGGCCCTCACCGCGGGGGGAGCGATGAGGGCCGAAGACGACCGGAGGGTGCGTCAGAGACAGCCTAACCCCTTTCGGACCTCCTTGTCCCCCTTTTGGGGGACAAATCCGAAAATTGGTGGGAGAATGAACGAGAGCGGCCCCCTCGAGTAGCCCATTGGGGACTGAACTACTCGAGAGGGCCCAATCGCATACACGGATCGTCGTGCCCCTGGGGTGGGCCGTCCGTCTCCTGGGGAGAGACGGAGACGATCAATCCCCTGTGCATGCACCTTCACCATAGGGGAGGACGACCGTTCCCGCCACGGATCCTCGCCGCCGGTAGCCTGAGGCGGTGACGATGCTGAACAAGGACATGACGCTGTGCATCTCGCTGTCCGCGCGACCCAGCAACAACGGAACCCGCTTCCACAACCACCTCTACGAGGCACTGGGGCTCAACTGGATCTACAAGGCCTTCGCGCCGACCGATCTGGCCCAGGCGATCGCCGGTGTCCGCGGACTCGGCATCCGCGGATGCGCGATCTCCATGCCCTATAAGGAGGATGTCATCGGCCTCGTCGATCGGATGGACGCCTCCGCGCGCGCGATCGACTCCGTCAACACCATCGTGAACGACGACGGGGTACTGACCGCCTACAACACCGACTACTCGGCGATCGCGACCCTGATCGCCCGCAACGGCATCGACCCGCGGTCGTCTGTGCTGCTGCGGGGTTCGGGCGGCATGGCGAAGGCGACCGCTGCGGCCTTCCGCGACGGGGGCTTCACCGACCTCACGATCGTCGCCCGCAACGAAGCCCGCGGGCGCGCCCTCGCGGACCATTACGGCTTCGACTGGCGTCCGGAGCCCAGCGACGCGACAGCGGACGTGCTCGTCAACGTCACGCCGATCGGCATGGCGGGCGGGGCCGAGGAGCACGCGCTCTCGTTCAGCGAGCAGGCGATCGCGGCATCGACGGTGGTGTTCGATGTGGTCGCGCTGCCGGCGGAGACCCCCGTGGTGGCTGCGGGGCGTGCGGCGGGCGCCACGGTCATCACCGGCGCCGAGGTCGCGACCCTCCAGGCGCTCGAGCAGTTCGTGCTCTACACCGGTGTGCGTCCGACACCGGCCCAGGTCCAGGCCGCCGAAGACTATATGCGATCCGGGGCATGAATCCCCGCGCAACCGATCACCCGGCACGCCCTTCGGCCAGATAGGCCAGCCGATGCAGCGTCTCGGCGTTGCGCCACCGCAGGATCGGTGCGGTCAGGAAGCGGGGGAGCAGGGTCGCGGGGCCCTTCACGGGTTCCTCGTCGATACGCACCTGGCAGCCGGTCGCCGTCGACCTCGCCCGCAGGGTGACCTGCGCCTCGCCGACCGGCCAGCCGCGCGCGCGCAGCACCGCCCGGTGCGGCGGATGCCACTGCAGCAGTTCGGTCGTATCGTCGAGCAGCGCGGGCCACACGCCGACCGAATGGTGCAGCTGCGCGCCCGGAGCGGGCCAGGCCGCGTCGACATCGCGCATGCGCGACGCTCCGACGACCCAGGCGGGGTACAGCCAGCCGTCCGCCAGCACACGGAACACGTCCTCGGTGGTGCACGCCAGGTCTCGGGTGTTCGTCGCCATGGTTCCTCCGTTCCGCCGCCAGTGTGACGGGTGCGCACACCGCCTGCACAGGCGCTTGACAAGCGTCGTCCCCTCACCGCTAGCACAGTCCATCGCCGAACGCTCCCCCCTGGAGGACCGGTCCCAGCGCTGCGAGGGTCGAGTCATGCTCCACAGACTCACCGGCCGGATCTCGCACGGCGTCGAGACGATCGTGCGCGACGACTCCCCGTTCCTCCTGACCCGCGGCTACGACTTCGGAGCCCGCATCTGGCGGCGTGCACGACCGGGCGCCCGGTCTGCCCCGATGCACCTGCTCGGCGACGAGGCCGCCCTCGTCCGCGGCGCCGAGGGCATCGACCTGTTCTACGACGAGAGTCGCATCGCCCGGCACGGCGCGATGCCCGCGATCGTGCAGGAGACGCTGTTCGGGCATGGCTCCGTCCACAGCCTCGACGGCGACGCCCACCGTCACCGCAAGGCGACGTTCGTCGCGGTCGCCTACGAGGACGAGCAGGTCGCGCGGCTCACGCCCTGGCTCGAGCGGGAGTGGGCGCGGGAGCGCGACGCCTGGCTCGACGGCGGCACCCGCAGCGCCTATGACGCGGCCGTCGGGGCGTTCGGACGCGCGATCATGGGCTGGGCGGGCCTTCCGGGGACGCCCGCCGCGAAGACGCGCTGGGCCGCTCGGCTGGCCCAGATCGTCGACGGGTTCGGCGCGCCGTACTCGCCCGCCTACCTCGCCGCGACCGCGAACCGGATGTGGTCCGACCGGCACGCTCAGCGCCTCATCGAGGCCGTCCGCGCCGGAACGCTCGCGGCTCCTGAGGGCACCGCCCTCGCGCTGTGGGCCGCGCATCGCGACGTCGATGGCACCCTGCTCCCCGCACGGACCGCGGGCATCGAACTGCAGAACAGCATCCGGCCGATGATCGCCGCCGCCCGGTTCGTGGCGTTCGCGGCGAAGCAGCTCCACGACCACCCGGAGTGGCGCGCCCGCATCGCGGCCGAGACCGCGGAACGGCAGGCTCTCGTGGGCGGCGCTCTCGCCACCCGGTTCGCGCAGGAGGTGCGGCGCACGGGACTGTTCGTGCCGATGCTCCCGGGGCGTGCGCTCACCGACATCGAGATCGACGGCGTGCGGGTGCCGAAGGGCGGTCGCGTGGTGCTCGACATCCTCGGCACCGACACCGACGAGCAGTCGTGGGCGCACGCGCACCGCTTCGCCCCGGAGCGCTTCACCGACGTGACCGACCACGAAGAGGTGAAGACGTTCATCCCGCAGGGCGGGGCCGACGTCGCCACGGGACACCGCTGCCCCGGCGAGAAGCTCGTGGTCGCGGGACTCACGGCTGCGATCGCGGTGCTCAGCGACCCGCGGCTGCGCGTGCTCGACGAGGGCCTCGCGGTGAACCGACGACGGCTGCCCACCAAGCCCGCGTCCGGCGGACGGGTGCGCGCGGCCGGCTCCGGCCGCGGCTGCCCCTTCCACTGAGCGCGGGATCGCATGCGCCACGGCACCTGTCAACCGGGTGTTCACACCGACCGGCGACGCGGAGGCTGGGACGACCACAGTCGACCGGAGCAGAGGACATCATGAAGGCACTGACCTGGCAGGGCAAGCGCACGGTGACGGTCGAGGAGGTCCCCGACCCGCACATCCAGCAGCCGGAGGACGCGATCATCCGCGTCACCTCATCGGCGATCTGCGGCTCCGACCTGCATCTGTACGAGCTGCTCGGTCCATTCCTGGATCGCGGCGACATCCTCGGGCACGAGCCCATGGGTGTGGTGGTCGAGGTGGGCGCGAACGTCACCTCGCTGCAGCCCGGAGACCGGGTCGTCATCCCGTTCAACATCGCGTGCGGGGAGTGCTTCTTCTGCCGTCGCGGCCTGCAGTCGCAGTGCGAGACCACGCAGGTGCGCGAGTACGGCAGCGGAGCAGCCCTGTTCGGCTACACCAAGCTCTACGGCCAGGTGCCGGGCGGACAGGCGGAGTACCTGCGGGTGCCGCTTGCGGACTACAACCACATCAAGGTCGCGCCCGACCTTCCCGACGAGCGCTACCTGTTCCTCAGCGACATCCTCCCCACCGCGTGGCAGGGCGTGGAGTACGCGCAGGTGCCGGAGGGCGGCACCCTCGCCGTGATGGGCCTCGGCCCGGTCGGGCAGTTCGTCGCCAGGGTGGGCCGTCACCGCGGGCACCGCGTCATCGCCGTCGACCCGGTGCCCGAGCGGCGGGCCATGGCCGAACGGCACGGCATCGAGACGCTCGACCTCACCGACACCGTCGTCGCCGAGATCCGCGACACCACCGAGGGCCGCGGGGCCGACTCCGTGGTCGACGCGGTGGGGCTCGAAGCCCACGGGAACAGCGGCATCGAGTTCGTGCAGAAGGCCGTGGGGCTGCTGCCCGATCCCGCCGCGCGACAGCTGCTCGACAAGGCGGGGATCGACCGCCTCGCCGCGGTCTACGCCTCGATCGACGCGGTGCGACGGGGCGGGACCGTGTCGCTGAGTGGCGTCTATGCGGGTGACGCCGACATCCTGCCGATGAAGACGATGTTCGACAAGCAGGTCACGCTGCGGATGGGGCAGTGCAACGTCAAGAACTGGATCGACGACCTGCTGCCGCTCGTGGAGGACGCCGCCGATCCGCTCGGCGTGATGGACCTCACCACGCATCACGCCCCGCTCGACGACGCACCCGACCTCTACCGCACGTTCCAGCAGAAGGAGGACGGCTGCATCAAGGTCGTGCTGCATCCGTCCACGGTGTGACCGTGGGGTGATCAGTCCTCCGGGCGCCGAGTGCCGATGCCGGGCTCGTCGTTGTGCTCGGACTCGTCCGGCACGGAGGCGTCGGATGACGGGTCCACGCGGGCGGCCTGCCCGGCGCCCGCGTCGGCCCCCGCACCGCCCGCCGGCACGTTCTCGATGAGGTCGGCGTCGTCCCCGCCCCGCTCGGCGAGGTGCTCCGAGATCGGACCGGCACCGGGTCGGGCGGACCCGGCATCGGGGGACGGATACGTGGGGTCGGTGGGCTCCGCGCCGGACTCGACCCTGTCCTCCTCCTCCGGCTGCATGCGCTCCGGATCGTTCAGGTGGCCCTCGTCGTGCGTCATGGCGTGCTCCTCTCGTCGGATGAGACGTCCAGGGTGCGCCGGATGCCGCGCGAGGGGAGGGCCGTTGACAGCACCTCGTCGCGCGGGTATCCGGCGCACCTCTCGGACGCGCATCCGCAGCGTCCGCCGCGATGCCGCCGTCCGGGGAGTCCTCAGCCCTTCGCGCCCTTGCGGGGCTTGAGGAACTCGTCTGGAGCGTTCTTGGCCTTCTTGGCGGCCCGCTTCTCCTTGAGTGAGAGCTGCGGGGCCTTCTTGCTCGCTCGACCCTGGGTGGACTTTCCGGACATGTGCGCTTCCCCTTTTCGTGGCTGGCGTAACCCCTGACCATACCCGGAACGGCATAGAAGTCAAATTTCCTGCTGAGCGGCAAAAAAAGCGTCGCCGTCGGCCGGTCGGGAACGGCGTCTCGCGAGGGAGCGGTCGGGGTGATGGCACGGCCGCCGGAAGCGATCGAGGCGCTAGCGTGTGCGCTCATGAGCGTCTACCGCGACCTGGGACTTCGACCGCTGATCAACGCGTGGGGCACGGTGACCGCGGTCGGCGGCTCGCTCCTGGCGCCCGAGGTGCTCGACGCGATGCGCGAGGCCGCCGGGGCCTACGTCGACCTGCACGCCCTGCAAGCTCGGGCGGGGGAACGCATCGCCGCCGCGCTCGATGTGGAGGCCGCCTGTGTCACTGCGGGAGCGGCCGCGGGGCTCACGGTCGCCACGGCCGCCGCGATGACCCGCGACCACCCGGAGCTGCGCGCCCGGCTGCCGCGCGCCTCCGGACTGCCGGACGAGTGCCTGATGCTGCGCGGCCATCGCAACCGCTACGACACGGCGGTGGCGGTCGCGGGTGCCCGCGTGGTCGAGGTGGAGGACGCGACGGGGGCGAGCGTGGAGGAGCTGCGCCGGGCCCTCAGCGACCGGACCGCGCTCCTGCTGTGGATGGCGGAGGCCCGGTCGCTGCCCGGCTCGCCGCCGCTCGCGGAGGTCGCCGCGGTGCTGCACGAGCACGGCATCCCGCTGGTGGTGGACGCCGCCGCCGAGGTGCCGCCGCGGGCGCTGGTGCGGCAGATGCTCGACGAGGGTGCCGACCTCGTGGTGCTCAGCGGTGGCAAGGAGGTCCGCGGACCGCAGTCGTCGGGGATGATCCTCGGTCGGCGCGAGCTGGTGGCCGCGTGCGCGGCCGTCGCCTATCCGCACCACGGTGTCGCCCGGGGGATGAAGACCGACAAGGAGACGATCGTGGGGCTGGTGGCGGCGGTCGAGCTGTTCGCTCGGCGGGACGAGGCCGTGGAGCAGGCCGCCCGGGAGCGGATGGTGTCGGAGCTGGTCGCGGGGCTCGCGGGGTGCGCGGATCTGCGCGTGCGGCGCCACGTGCTGGAGAGCCCCGGCATCCAGCCCGCCTCGATCCCGCGCGCCTACGTACGGCCGCTGCACGCGACGGCAGCGGCGGTTGCGGAGCGTCTGCGCTCCGGTGATCCCGCGGTCGTGGTGGGCGTGGACGGCGACGAGATCGCACTGAATCCGCAGTGCCTCACGCCGGAGCAGGTGCCGGTGGTGGTGCAGGCGGTCATCCGGGCGTGCGCGCTGGTGTCATGAATTTTCATTGACGGGCGCGCGTTCGTAGTTTAGTTTCGTCGTGAACAGGCCGCCCTCGACCGAGAGATGCTCATGCCCGCGCCGCGCGACCCCGCCCTGAGCCGCCTCGCCCACAGCCTGCTGTGGCCCGGATTCGCCGGGCGCACCGCCCCCGACTGGCTCCGGCGAGCGCTCGACCACGGTCTCGCCGGCGTCGTGTACTTCGCGCAGAACCTCGATCCCGCCGACCCGGATCAGCCGCGCGCGCTCTCGGCGGAGATCCACGGACGACATCCCGGAGCGCTGATCGGCGTCGACGAGGAGGGCGGTATCGTCACCCGCCTGGAAGCGGCCGCGGGCTCATCGACGCCCGGCAACGCGGTGCTCGGCCGCCTCGACGACATCGACCTCACCGAGCGCGTCGCCGCCTGGACCGGCCGGCTCGTGGCCTCCGCGGGCATCGACGTCGACCTGGCGCCGACCGTCGACGTCAACGCCGACCCGCGCAACCCCGTGATCGGCGTCCGCTCGTTCGGCGCCGACCCCGACGTCGTCGCCCGCCATGCCGCCGCGGCCGTCCGGGGGATCCAGTCCGCCGGGGTCGCCGCGTGCCCCAAGCACTTCCCCGGTCACGGCGACACCGTCACCGACTCGCACCTGGCGCCGGCGACCGCCGATGTGACGCTCGAACAGCTGCACGCCGTGCATCTGCCGCCGTTCCGCGCCGCGATCGAGGCGGGCGCGAAGACCCTCATGACGGCGCACATCCGCGTGCCCGCGCTCGGCGACGCACCGGCGACCCTCAACCCGACGAGCCTGCGCCTGGCCCGCGACCTGGGCTTCGACGGGGTGCTCATCACCGACGCGGTCGACATGGCGGCGATCCGCGGCACGGTCGGCTCGGGGCCCGGCGCGGTCGGGGCCCTCGCCGCGGGCGCAGACCTCGTGTGCATCGGCAACCCCGCCCTCAACCCGCAGGTCGGCGGCGAGCGCACCGACCAGGTCGAGTTCGAGGAGGTGCTGCACGCCGTGTACGAGGCGCTGCTGTCGGGCGCGTTGCCTGTCGCGCGCGCGGAGGAGGCGGCGGCGCGGCTCGCCGAGCTCTCGGCCTGGCGCCGCGACCACGGGGA
>NZ_SSDM01000336.1:0-23782 GCF_004794375.1 Microbacterium sp. K35
ATCTCCGCTGCACGCTGCGCGGTCACGGCCGCCCCGCCGACGGCGGCGAGCCCGACGGAGAGCGTCGCGCCGACGACGAGCACGCCGGCGGCCAGCACCGTCCCCGCCATCACCGACCCCCGTCGAGAGCGCAACTCGCGGCGCGTAGCGGGAGGCGCATCAGCGGTCCCACGGTGAGGTCGAGCGTCGCCGTCGCACAGACGAGATCGTCGACGGCGGCGAACGTCACCCTGGCGTCGGGAAGCGCCCGCCGCACCACAGCCGCGGCCGCGGCGTCGCCCTCGCCCCGCCCCAGCAGACGGGCGGCGTCCGCCGTCGCATCTTGGAGCGCGACCTGTCGTGACGATGCGGCGAGCGCCCCGACACCGAGAAGAAGCACGAGCACGACGGCCGGCAGGGCGAGCGCCAGTTCCGCCGCCACCGCGCCGCGCTCGCCCAGCGGCCTGCTCATGACACCGTGAGCGCACGCCGCACGAGATCGGTGAGGATGCCGCGCACCTCGTCCGACCTCATGATGACGACGAGCAGTCCTGCGAACGCGACCGCGGCCATGGTGGTGATGGCGTACTCGGCCGTCGCCGCTCCCGTGTCGTCGCCGAACAGGGCGGCCGCACGACGGCGGTCGAGTCGGGGAATGGTGTTCATATTCTTCCTTCTTCCTCTTTATTGGGTGGTTCGAGCGACTCACGCAGGAATGGACGTGGAGGCGAGCACGCTGAGCATCAGCGGAGCCACCCCCAGCAGGAGGAACGCCGGCAGAGTGCAGACGCCGAGCGGCACGAGGAGTCGCGTCGAGAGCACTGCCGCGCGGAGGCGCCCCTGCACGCGCGCTGCATGTCGGTCCTGCGCCGCGGAGGCACGCAGCAGCTCGACGGCGGGAACGCCCGCCGTCCGGGACAGCTCCAGTACCCGGCGCACGCTCTCCTCCCCTCCCTGGTCCACGACCGCCGCATCTGCCACGAGCCGGAGTGCACGGTCGATCGGGGCACCCCCGCGAAGGGCGACCGCGACGAGCTCGGCGGCGATCCCCGGCGTCCCCGACGCGGGCTGCGCACGGCGGAGCAGCCGTCGCGTCCACATGCGAGCCGCTCCGACCAGCAGCAGCCCGGCGACGGCGCAGGTCGCCCCGGCGGGTGTGCCGAGGAGCACCCCGATCGTGTCGAAGCCGAGGGCGACGCCGAGGAGCAGTCCCGCGAGGGGCATCCACAGCAGCAGTCGCGCCGTTCCGGCGGGCTCGGCCAGCGCGACGCGGACATCGTCGGCGGCGGCGGCCGCGTCGCGCAACGACCCGGCGATCGTGCGGAGGACCTCCGCGAGGGGCGCGCCCACGACGGTGGCGATCTCCCAGGCCGCGGCCAGCTCCCGCCAGCGACCGCCGGCCGCATCGATCGCAGTGACGAGCGGTGTTCCGTCGTCGACGCGCGCGAGGACCGCGATCGCATTCGGGTCGCCCGTCCCGGCGAGATGGCGCCACGCCACGAGCGGCGCTGCACCTGCCTGCAGCAGCACGGCCAGCGTCTGCACGGAGTGCGCCAGGTCGACTTCGTGCGCGGACTGCATCGCGCGACGCCTCCTGTTCACCATGGTCGGACCTCCTCGATGCCCAGCCGATCGCTCTCCAGCACGAGTCGCCCGACGTGGGCGATGCGCCGCGTTCCGTCGGACCCCCGGTGCAGGTGGAGGACGACGGTGAACGCGCTCACGGCCTGACGAGCGAGCGCCACGGGGTCCATTCCGGCAAGCGCGCCGAGCGCCTCGAGCCGCGCGGGCACGTCCGCGACACCGCTCGCGTGCATCGTGCCGGCGCCACCATCGTGGCCGGTGTTGAGGGCGGTGAGGAGTTCCCGTACCTCCTCGCCGCGGCACTCGCCGACCACCAGCCGATCGGGGCGCATGCGCAACGACTCGCGGACGAGCCGGGCGAGTCCGATGCCGCCCGCGCCCTCGAGGTTCGCCTGACGCACCTCGAGGGCGACGTGGTGCGGGTGCCGTGGCCGCAGCTCCGCCACGTCTTCGATCGTCACGATGCGCTCACCCGGCGGTACCGACGACAGCAGCGCCGACAGCAGCGTCGTCTTTCCCGTACCCGTCCCGCCCGTGATCAAGAGGTTCGCCCGTTCCGCGACGAGCTTGTCGAGCCAGACGTGCTGCTGCGCATCGATCGTGCCCAGTGCGGCGAGGGCGTCGAGGTCGGCCGCATGGACCCGCGGGATCCGGATGGACAGCGCCGTGCCGGTCGTGGAGACGGGGGCGAGCACGGCATGCACCCGCACGCCCGATCCGAGGCGCACGTCGACGCACGGCGCCTGGTCGTCGAGGTGCCGGCCGCCGAGCGCGACGAGCGCGACCGCGAGGTCGCGCACCTCCCGCTCGGTCGCTCGCCACGACGGAACGGGCTGCGCGCCGCTGCCGCGGTCGAGGAAGAGTCCGTCCGCCCCGTTGACGAAGACGTCGGTGACGGTGTCGTCCACATGGGGGGCCAGCGGCGCGAATGCGGGTTCCGCGAGGAGCACGGCATGGGGAGGGGCGGTGACCGCATCCCCCGCTGCCGCGTCTTTCGACCGGATGACGAATCGTTCAGGCATGCGGCGAGAGTAGGCACGGCGGGCGAAGCGTGCCGCCGCAGGGCGACTCCGGCATCGGCGTCTGTGCACAAGGCCTCAGCCCGGCTGCCCGTGGAGAACTCGGGGCCGCGGGCCGGCAACGGAGAGGACCCGGGCAGAGGGAGCGCTCCCAAAGAGATGGGCGGCATCTCACGGGGGGAATGAGATGCCGCCCACGGCGCCGCGCGATCGGGGGAATCGGGCGCGCCAAGGCCGGAATGAGATTTCGGCTGTCGTCGAGTGTACGCAAGGCGACCGTCCTGACAAAACCAGCGCCACTACCGACTTTCGGCAGTACTCGAGGGCGTGGCACGCCGATAGATTCGCCCTGACCTGGTCGCGCCTCCCCCCGTGCGACCACGCCTGCATGACCCGTATGCCGCAAAGGAGCGCCTGCCGATGAGCAGCCAGATCGACCACCTTCTCGACGAGACCCGGAGATTCCCGCCATCGGAGGAGTTCGCGGCGCAGTCCGTCGCGTCACAGGAACTGTACGAGCGCGCCGCGGCGGATCGGGAAGGCTTCTGGGCCGAGCAGTCGCGCGATCTCATCCACTGGCACACGCCGTTCACCCAGGTCCTCGACTGGAACAACCCGCCCTTCGCCAAGTGGTTCGACGACGGCGAGCTCAACGTCGCCTACAACTGCCTGGACCGTCATGTCGAGGCCGGCAACGGCGACCGCGTCGCCCTGCACTGGGAGGGCGAGCCCGGCGACAGTCGTCGCATCACGTACGCCGAGCTGACCGAGGAGGTCAAGCGCGTCGCGAACGTGCTGGAGGGACTCGGCGTCGGTCATGGCGATCGCGTCGCCATCTACCTGCCGATGATCCCCGAGGCGATCGCCGCGATGCTCGCGGTCGCACGTGTTGGCGCCATCCACTCCGTCGTGTTCGGCGGATTCAGTGCCGACAGCCTCCGCTCCCGCATCGACGACGCCGGAGCCAAGCTCGTCATCACGGCCGACGGCGGCTACCGCAAGGGCCGCGTCTCGGCGCTCAAGCCCGCCGTGGACCAGGCTCTGGCCGACCGCGGCGACGGCGAGCAGCAGACCGTCGAGCACGTCCTCGTCGTTCGTCGTGGCGAGAACGAGGTGGACTGGACGGACGGGCGCGACATCTGGTGGCACGACGTCGTCCCGGCGGCCTCCGCCGAGCACACGGCTCAGGCCTTCCCCGCCGAGAACCCGCTCTTCATCCTCTACACCTCCGGCACCACGGGGAAGCCGAAGGGCATCCTGCACACCTCCGGTGGCTACCTCACGCAGGCCGCGTACTCCCACAAGTACGTGTTCGACCTCAAGCCCGAGACCGACGTGTACTGGTGCACCGCCGACATCGGGTGGATCACGGGCCACAGCTATGTGACGTACGGCCCGCTGGCCAACGGTGCCACCCAGGTGCTGTACGAAGGCACGCCCGACACGCCGCACCCCGGACGCTGGTGGGAGATCATCGAGAAGTACAAGGTCTCCATCTTCTACACGGCCCCGACGGCGATCCGGTCGTTCATGAAGGTCGGCCGCAGCGTCCCGCAGAAGTTCGACCTGTCGTCGCTGCGAGTGCTCGGATCGGTCGGCGAACCCATCAACCCCGAGGCGTGGATGTGGTACCGCGAGGTCATCGGCGCGGGCAAGACCCCGATCGTCGACACGTGGTGGCAGACCGAGACGGGCGCCATCATGGTGTCGGCGCTCCCCGGCGTCACCGCCACGAAGCCCGGCTCCGCGCAGGTCCCCCTCCCCGGGATCACCCTCGACGTGGTGGACGAGCAGGGCGTCGAGGTCGGCAACGGCAACGGCGGACTGCTCGTGATCACCGAGCCGTGGCCGAGCATGCTGCGCGGCATCTGGGGCGACCCGGAACGCTTCCGCGAGACGTACTGGGAGAAGTTCGAGAAGCAGGGCTACTACTTCGCGGGTGACGGTGCACGGCTGGACGAGGACGGCGACCTCTGGCTGCTCGGCCGTGTCGACGACGTCATGAACGTGTCGGGCCACCGGCTGTCGACGGCGGAGATCGAGTCCTCGCTCGTGGCGCACGAGGCCACCGCGGAGGCCGCGGTGGTCGGGGCGTCCGACGAGACCACGGGTCAGGCGGTGGTGGCGTTCGTCATCATCAAGGAGAGCTATCTCGCCGCCCACGACCCGGCGGGACTCGCGCAGCAGCTCCGGCTCTGGGTCGGCGAACAGATCGGTGCCATCGCGCGCCCTCGAGACGTGTACATCGTCGGGGAGCTGCCCAAGACCCGCTCGGGCAAGATCATGCGGCGTCTGCTGCGCGATGTGGCCGAGGGCCGCGAGGTCGGCGACACGACGACCCTGGCCGACACCGCGGTCATGAGCATCATCTCCGCGCAGGTGAAGTAGCCCGCAGACGACGAACGCCCCCTCCCGTCGGAGGGGGCGTTCGCGTGTCGGGGTCAGGCGAGGCGGAACGTCACCTCGACCTCGACCGGGCTGCCGAGCGGGAGCTCGGCGACGCCGACGGCCGCGCGCGCGTGACGGCCCTCGTCACCGAAGATCTCACCGAGCACCTCGCTCGCGCCGTTGATGACGCCGGGCTGGCCGGTGAAGCCCTCGGCTGAACCGACGAAGCCGCCCACCCGCACGACACCGGCGATGCGGTCGACCCCGCCCGCGACGTCGGCGGCCGCGGCCAGCGCGTTGAGGGCACACGTCCGCGCGAAGGCCTTGGCGTCCTCCGCGGAGACCTCGGCGCCGACCTTGCCCACCGCGGGCAGGGCGCCGTCGACGAACGGGAGCTGGCCGGATGTGTAGATGAGCCCGCCGTGGGCGACCGCCGGGACATAGGCGGCGACGGGAGCGGCGACGGCGGGGAGCTCGATGCCGAGCTCGGCGAGGCGCGTGGAGACGCTCATGCCTGACCCCCCTCGAACTGACGCGCGGCTTCGGCGGCGGCGGCGAGGCCCGCGTTCGCGGAGCCGTCGGTGGTCACCGGGCGCTTGAAGTACGCCACGAGGCCGCCTTCCGGTCCCTGCACCACCTGGACGAGCTCCCAGCCCTGCTTGCCCCAGTTGTTGAGGATCGCGGCGGTGTTGTGGATCAGCAGCGGCGTGGTCAGGTACTCCCACGTGGTCATGGCTCTCCTGTCGATCGGGACGCGAACAGGCCGAGCGGGCGTGTTCGTCAGAGGGTGTATTCAGGGAACTCCCCTACGATCAAGCGTATGCCCCACAAGAATCGCACGGTGAAGGGCGTGCTCGGCGGTCTCGTCGGGCTCGTCGGACTGAGCGCCGTCGCCGGTCTGCTCGTCACCGCCAGCGTCACCCCCGTCCTCGCGATGACGGGAGTCGCCGGCACCACGGCACTGACGCTCTTCGACAAGCTCCCCGAGAACCTCAGCCCCGGCACGCCGATGGAGCAGTCGACGATCTACGCCACCCAGCCCGACGGCACGCCGGTCGCCCTCGCGTCGTTCTATGAGCAGAACCGCGTCCCCGTCACGTACGAGCAGATCAGCCCGGTGCTCTACGACGCGATCCTCTCCAGCGAGGACAAGAGCTTCTACAGCCACGGCGGAGTGAATCTGGGCGCCACCATGAAGGCGCTGATCGACAACGTCCGCGGCACATCCAGCCGCGGCGCCTCGACCATCAGCCAGCAGTTCGTGAAGAACGTGCTGATCCAGCAGTGCGAGCAGGACGTGGACACCACGTCGGACACGTACTCCGAGGAGCTCCAGCAGTGCTGGCTGGACGCGACGAACGCGGTCGGCAGCAAGGGCATCGAGCGCAAGCTGCAGGAGATGCGCTACGCGATCCAGATCGAGAAGGACTTCTCGAAGAACGACATCCTGCTGGGCTACCTGAACATCGCGAACTTCGGTGGCACGGTCTACGGCATCGAGGCCGCCGCCCGGTACTACTTCTCCACGACGGCGATGAACCTGACGGTCGCGCAGGCCGCGACGCTCGCCGGCATCGTGCAGAACCCCAACACGTACCGGATCGACAAGCCGGTGGAGGGCACGTACACCGACGATGCGCAGGTCGGACACAACAACGCCGCCGACGGCTACGCGGACACCCTCAAGCGCCGCGACTACGTGCTCTACCGCATGCTCGACGACGGCAAGATCACCCAGGCCCAGTACGACGAGGCGAAGGCCTCCCCGATCGTTCCTGCGATCAACCCGCCGACGCAGGGCTGTGCGGCTGCCGGCACGAACGCCTACTTCTGCCAGTACGTGCGCTCGATCGTCCTGAACGACGAGGCGTTCGGCGCCACGCCGCAGGAGCGGCGCGACCTGCTGCGCCGCGGCGGTCTGAAGATCTTCACGTCGCTGGACTACCGCATCCAGAACCCGGCGGCGCAGGAGATGGCCGACATCGTCCCGGCCAACTACGACGGCATGCACTTCGGTGCCGCGGGTGTGTCCATCGAGGTGGGCACCGGCCGGATCCTCTCGATGACCCAGAACACGATGTTCACCGAGACCCCGACCACCGATCCCGCCTACACCTCTCTCGTGTTCGCGGGCGACCGCAAGCACGGAGACTCCAACGGCTTCCAGGTGGGCTCGACCTACAAGCTGTTCACGCTGATCGACTGGCTCGAGAAGGGTCATTCGGTGCGCGAGACCCTGAACGGCCGCGTGCAGACCAACATGAAGTTCACCGCGGCCTCGTGCGGTGGGGGCACCATGATCGCGAACACCAAGGAGATCGGCAACTTCGGCGGCGGCGGCGGCTCGACCGACACCGTGCTGAACTTCACGAAGAACTCGCTCAACAGCGGGTACTTCGCGATGGCCTCCAAGCTCGACCTCTGCGACATCAACAAGGTGGCCGACCGCCTGGGCGTCACGCTGGCCAACGGCGGCAAGACCACCGATGAGAACGTGCCGTACGACGTGCTCGGCGCGAAGAACATCTCGCCCATCGCGATGGCCAACGCCTACGCCACGGTCGCGAGCGGCGGCACCTACTGCACGCCGCGGGCGATCGACCGCGTGATCGGTCCGGACGGCAAGGACCGTGAGCTGCCCGCGTCGTCGTGCACTCCCGGCGTGATCTCTCCCGAGGTCGCAGCCACGGCCGCCTACGCGCTGCAGACCGTCATGGGCGGCGGCGGC
The DNA here is from genome assembly GCF_004794375.1 of Microbacterium sp. K35. Classification (NCBI taxonomy): domain Bacteria; kingdom Bacillati; phylum Actinomycetota; class Actinomycetes; order Micrococcales; family Microbacteriaceae; genus Microbacterium; species Microbacterium sp. K35. The sequence goes on from NZ_SSDM01000336.1 coordinate 7,699, forward strand.
ACCGGCTCGCGGGCGAACCCGGGCGACGGCACCCCGCTGATCGGCAAGACCGGAACGCACAACACGTGGTCGACCATGATGATCGAGTCGAGCACGAAGGTCGCGACAGCCGTGTGGGCGGGACGCTGGCAGGGCCAGGAGAACATCTACCGGAAGAGCTACGGTCGCTGGAACCTCAACGACATGCGCTACCCGCTGGCCCGCGCCGCGCAGGCGGCTGCGAACGAGGCCTACGGCGGCGACCGTTTCCCCCAGCCGGACAACAACCTGATCCGTCAGGAGCTCAAGGCCGTTCCGAGCGTGGTCGGCATGTCGCAGGATCAGGCGCGCTCGACCCTCGAGAACGCGGGCTTCCAGGTGGCGATCGGCGGAGAGGTGGACAGCGACCTCGCGGCCGGCCTCGTCGCGGCACAGGACCCGACGGGCGAGGCTGCGACGGCTGCCACCGTGACCCTCTCGATCAGCAACGGCCGTGGCGCCGTGGTGCCGTCGAACATCGTCGGGATGTCGCGAGACCAGGCGGACGCCGCACTCAAGGCGGCTCGAGTCGCGTCCTACGAGTTCGACAATTCGTGCAACCCGCCGGGGTCTGCGGTCGCGGTGACCAATCCGGCACCGGGCACTCCTGTCAACAGCAGCACCACCGTGGTCGTGACGTGCCAGTAGGTTCGTCGCGCTCGGCTCATCCGGCCCTCATCGCGCTCGGCGCGGTGGGGGCCGTGGGCGCCGCCGCCGCGGTGTGGGGCGTGGGCATCGAACGTTACCTCTTCACCGTGCGCGAGGTGTCCGCCTCGGCGTTCGCCCCCGGCACCCCTCCCCTGCGCATCCTGCACGTGTCCGATGCGCACATGGCCCCGTGGCAGCACCGCAAGCAGGACTGGCTCGCGTCGCTCGCGCAGCTGCGGCCCGACCTGATCGTGAACACCGGCGACAACCTGGGGCATGAGCGCGGGCTCGAGGGGATCCGCCGCGCGTTCGCCCCGTTCGCGGGCATCCCCGGGGTCTTCGTGCACGGCTCGAACGACGTGAACGGCCCCGCGCCGCGCAATCCGCTGCGCTACTTCTCCGGCCCCTCGCGGCGCCACCGCGAGCCGACCGTGCTCGACACGGGGTCGATGGACCGCTTCTTCACGGACGAGCTCGGCTGGACCGACCTCAACAATCGCGCGGCGCGACTGACCCTGCGTGGCACCACCGTCGACCTGTTCGGCGTGGACGACGCACACCGCGACTGGGACCGCCTCGACGCGCTCCCCTCGGCCATCGAGGGCCTGGGCCCGCGCGAGCCCGGAACGGCGGTGCTGGGCGTCACGCACGCGCCGTATCAGCGCGTGCTCAACGGTTTCGTCGACCTCGGCGCCGACGCCATCCTCGGCGGTCACACGCACGGTGGGCAGGTCTGCCTCCCCGGCTACGGCGCGCTCGTGGCGAACTGCGACATCCCGCTGAAGCAGGCCAAGGGACTCAGCACCTGGACGCACGACGGCCGCAGCGTCCCGCTGAACGTGAGCGCCGGCTGCGGGCACTCGATCTACGCGCCCGTGCGTTTCGCGTGCCGCCCGGAGGCGACGCTGCTCACGCTGATCCCCCACGCGTGATCACCGCCCCGATTGGGCGCTCAGGGGATTTCCCTGTAGACTCGGAGGGTTGCAAACGGGGTGTGGCGCAGCTTGGTAGCGCGCTTCGTTCGGGACGAAGAGGTCGCAGGTTCAAATCCTGTCACCCCGACCAGTGACACCGGAAGGCCGCCCCCACGGGCGGCCTTCTCTGTATCGGAGAGCGTGCGAAAGGGGACCGCATGGGGACGCTCCTGCCTCCGCCGCGTCGCGCCACCCGCATCTGGGCGCTCGCCCTCGGCGTCCCGTTCCTCGCGGGGCTCGCCCTGCTCACGCTCACGCCGTCCCGGGTCGAGCATGCGGTCCCGAATCTGCTCGACGTGATCGTGTCGCTCACCCACCGGCTCGGCTGGACCGCACTGACGTTCACGCGGCTGGAGGTCCTGTCGAACATCGCGGTCTTCGTGCCCCTCGGCGTCCTCGCGTTCCTGCTCCTCCCCCGCCGTGTGTGGCCGCTGTCGCTGCTGGTCGGACCGGCACTTTCTCTCGCGATCGAGACCGCGCAGCACCTCGCCCTGCCCCACCGCGATGCGACGATGAACGACGTGCTGGCCAACTCCACCGGGGCCACCCTGGGCGTGGCCCTCGCCCTCCTGTGCACGCTGCTCGCAGCTCCACGCTCTTCACGGCTGCGACCTCCTAGGCTGGAGGCATCATGACCTCGCCCGCACTCGTCGCCTTCGACCTCGATGACACCCTCGCCCCCTCCAAGGGCCCGATCGACCCGCGGATCTCCGGCCTCCTGCGCGAGCTTCTCCGCAGCGTCGACGTCGCCATCATCTCCGGGGGCAACGAGCCGCAGTTCCGCACGCAGGTGATCGCCCAGCTCGCCGATGCCGACGCCGCAGCTCTCGCCCGGCTGCACCTGCTGCCGACCTGCGGCACCCGCTACCTGCGCCACGACGGCGCCGACTTCGCGCCGGTGTACGCGCACGACCTGAGCGACGACGAGAAGGCGTCTGCTCTCACGGCGCTCCGCGAGGAGGCGGAGCGGCTCGGCCTGTGGGAGACCGACCCCTGGGGCGACATCCTGGAGGACCGCGGCTCGCAGATCACGTTCTCCGCGCTCGGGCAGCGGGCTCCGCGGGAGGCCAAGCACGCGTGGGATCCGTCCGGCAGCAAGCGCGCGGCCCTGCGCGACGCGGTCGCCGCTCGACTCCCCGGGCTCGAGGTGCGCTCGGGGGGCTCCACCTCGATCGACATCACGCGCGCCGGGATCGACAAGGCGTTCGGCATGAGGCAGCTCTCCGCGCACACGGGCATCCCGTTGGACGCGATGCTGTTCTACGGCGACCGGCTCGACGAGGGCGGCAACGACTACCCGGTCCTCGCGATCGGGGTCCCGTCGATCGCCGTCGAGGGCTGGGAGGACACCGCCACCCGCCTCGAAGCCCTGCTGCCCACCCTCACGTCGCGCGTCTGAGGCGGCGGCCGGTGCCGGACGCCCGGCCTGGCTTGGCTCTAGCATGGCGTCATGGATGCCCTGCAGATCGTCGTCCTCGTCGCAGCGCTGGCCAGCCTCGTGTGCTGGATCCTGTCGCTGATCACCCGTGACACGTCGTGGGTCGACCGCGCGTGGTCGATCGTCCCCGTCGTCTATGTCTGGATCTTCGTGGCCGGCGCCTTCACCGCCGACGCCGGATCAGCGCGCATCGTGCTGATGGGGATCCTGGTGACGGCCTGGGGCGCGCGGCTCACGTTCAACTTCGCCCGCAAAGGCGGGTACACCGGCATGGAGGACTACCGCTGGGCGATCCTGCGGAAGCGGATGCGCCCGTGGCAGTTCCAGGTGTTCAATCTGCTGTTCATCATCGGGTACCAGATGACCCTGCTCGTGTTGATCACCCTTCCGGCATGGCTGGCCGCCCAGCACCCCACCGCGTTGACCGGGTGGGACGCGTTGTTCACGATCGCGTTCCTCGGGTTCCTGATCGGCGAGACGGTCGCCGACCAGCAGCAGTGGAACTTCCACCAGCGCAAGAAGCAGGCTGGCGGTGACCTCGCGCCCGGCTTCGCGACGACCGGGCTGTTCCGCTACAGCCGACACCCCAACTTCTTCTTCGAACAGGCGCAGTGGTGGGCGTTCTACGCGCTGGGCGCGACCGCGGCCGCCACCGCGGGGGCCGGGGTGCTCGGGGGCGTGCTGAACCCCACGATCGTCGGCGCCGCGCTCCTGACGGTGCTGTTCCTCGGCTCGACGATCTTCACGGAGTCGATCACCGCGTCGAAGTACCCCGCATACGCCGACTACCGGCAGACCACGTCGATGCTCGTGCCGTGGCCACCGCGGCGCCGCGCCGTGGCCCCGCAGTCGTAGCGGAACCCGGCACGGCGACGTCAGCGGACGACGGCCTCCGCGGCGTCGCGCGCGACAGGCACCAGACGCGTCAGCTGCGTGACGTGGGCCGGCTCGAGCTCCGCCAGCGACGCGACGCCGAGGAGACGCATGGTCCGCTCGATCTCACTGCGCAGGATCGCGATCGTCCGGTCGACGCCCTGGCGGCCGCCCGCCATCAGGCCGTAGAGGTACGCGCGGCCGATCAGCGTGAAGTCCGCCCCGAGCGCGACCGAGGCCACAATGTCGGCGCCGTTCATGATGCCGGTGTCGATCATGACGGTGAAGTCGTCGCCCACGGCCCGGCGCACCTGGGGCAGCAGGTGGAACGGGATGGGCGCGCGGTCGAGCTGACGACCGCCGTGGTTCGACAGCACGATGCCGTCGACACCGGCGTCGCGCAGTCGCACGGAGTCCTCGACGTTCTGCACGCCCTTGATCACGATGCGACCGGGCCAGATGTCACGGATCACCGCGAGATCGTCATAGCTGATCGTGGGGTCCATCGCGGCGTCGAGCAGCTCGCCGACCGTGCCGCCGGTGGAGCTCAGCGACGCGAACTCCAGCTTGGGCGTGGTCAGGAAGTCGAACCACCACCAGGGTCGCGGGATCGCGTTGACGATCGTGCCGAGCGTGAGCTGCGGCGGGATGCTGAAGCCGTTGCGCTTGTCGCGCAGCCGGGCACCGGCGACCGGGGTGTCCACCGTGAACTGCAGCGTGTCGAAGCCCGCGGCGGCGGCACGGCGTGCCAGCTCGTACGAGATCTCGCGGTCGCGCATGACGTAGAGCTGGAACCAGTTGCGCCCGTGCGGGTTCGCGGCCTTGACCCCCTCGATCGAGGTCGTGCCGAGCGTGGACAGCGTGAACGGGATGCCCGCCGCGGCCGCAGCGCCGGCACCGGCGACCTCCCCCTCGGTCTGCATGAGCCGCGTGAACCCGGTTGGAGCGATCCCGAACGGCAGCGCGGACGGCCCGCCGAGGATCTCGACCGTCGTGTCGACATCCGGCGCGGGCTTGAGGATGCCGGGGTGGAACTCCACGTCCTGGAACGCCTGGCGGGCGCGGCTCAGCGACAGCTCGCCCTCCGCCGCGCCATCGGTGTAGTCGAACGCCGCCTTGGGCGTGCGACGCTTCGCGATCGTACGGAGGTCGTCGATCGTGAGAGCCGCGTCGAGCCGGCGCTTGCGGCCGTCGAGCTCGGGCTTCTTGAACTTCATGAGCTCCAACAGCTCGGCGGGGTTGGGGAGCTGGCGCTGGACCATGGCGTGCCTCTCAGTCGTGGGGGTGGATGTCGCGGGTGAGCCCCGCGGACGTGTAGTAGCCGGTGATGTGGGCGCGGACCAGCGCGCGGGCCGCCTCCGCATCGCCCGCGTCGATCGCGGCGACGAGGGCGTGGTGTTCGGCGCGCAGCCGTGTCGCCATCGTGTCCCAGTCGGGGATCGCGGCGGCTCCGGCGCGCACATACGACTCGATCGACGACCGCAGCCCCGCCATCATCGCGGCGATGACCGTGTTGCCACTGCCCTCGGCGAGCGACAGGTGCAGCTGGGCGTCTAGGGCGAGGAACTCGGACGGGGTCAAGCCCGCGGCGTCCATCGCGTGCAGCAGCTCGTGGGCCTTCGCGGTGTCGCCGCCGCCTCCGGACGCCAGGGCCGCGACGACCGCGTCCTCCAGCACCAGGCGGGTGCGCACCACATCGTCGAGCGGGAAGCCCTGCGCCGCGACCTGCAGCCGCAGCAGCGCGGACATGCCCCCGGTCGGCGTCGCGATCACGATCGCTCCCGCCTGCGGGCCCGATCCGGTCGCGGTGCGGATGAGGCCGAGCACCTCGAGCACGCGGAAGGCTTCGCGCACGCTGGAGCGTCCGACACCCAGGTCGCTCGCCAGGTCGCGCTCCGACGGCAGCCGGTCGCCGGGGCCGAGGCGTCCGTCGAGGAGGTCGCGCTCGATGTGCTCGAGCACGAGTCGCCATGCTCGCGCCGGCTGCTCCTCCGCCATCCCGCCTCCTGTGGTCTGACCACAGCGTACCCCGTGTGGTCAGACCACGCAAAGCCGCCCGCCTCGCGAGGAGACGGGCGGCAGCGAGAGCGATCAGGTCACCCCAGGCGCCCGCCCGACTCCTCCAGGTAGCAGGTGCCGCACAGCGACTCGTAGGTGGTGAGCTCGGGCGACGCGGAGCCGTCCGCGCCCTCGTCGATCGCGACCTGATCTCCGTCGAACACGAAGCGTCCGCCGACGACGCGGCCGTTGAACACCGCCTTGCGCCCGCAGCGGCAGATGGTCTTGAGCTCCTCCAGCGAGTGCGCGATCGCCAGCAGCCGCGCGGAGCCGGGGAACGCGTGGGTGAGGAAGTCGTTGCGGATGCCGTAGGCCATCACGGGGATGCCGTCTTCCACCGCGACCCGGAACAGGTCGTCGATCTGGGAGGCCGTGAGGAACTGCGCCTCGTCTACCAGCAGGCACGCCACGTCGATCGGGGCCGTCGGCAGCAGCTCCTCCTCGGTCGAGCGCCGCATGCGCGTACGATGCTCCGCGAACAGCGCCCGCGCGTCGTCCTCCGGCCCGATCAGGAAGTCCACCTGCCGCGTGACGCCGAGGCGGCTCTCGATCTCCGCCGCGCCCTTGGTGTCGATAGCGGGCTTGGCGAGCAGCACGTGCTGGCCCCGCTCCTCATAGTTGTAGGCAGCCTGCAGCAGGGCGGTCGACTTGCCCGAGTTCATCGCGCCGTAGCGGAAGTAGAGCTTCGCCACGGTCCGGTCTCAGGCGTTGATGCCGAGGGCGGCGGCGGTCGCCGCCGTGGACTCCTCCGCGAGCGCCGGATCGGCGTTGAGCTTCTGGCCGAAGGTCGGGATCAGCTCGCGCAGCCGCGGCTCCCACGCGGGGAACTCGCCCGGGAAGCACTTCTTGAGCAGATCGAGCATGATCGGCACGGCCGTGGAAGCCCCCGGAGAGGCGCCGAGCAGCCCCGCGATCGAGCCGTCGCCGGCGGCGACCACCTCGGTACCGAACTGCAGCACGCCGCCCTTCTTCGCATCCTTCTTCATGACCTGCGCGCGCTGACCGGCGTTGATGAGCGTCCAGTCCTCGTCCTTCGCGGTGGGCATGAACGTGCGCAGGCTGTCGACCTTCTTGCGGTGGTTCTTCATCAGCTCGCTGATCAGGTAGGTGATCAGATCGGGGTTCGCGAACGCCACCCGCAGCATCGGCCACAGGTTGTGCGCGCGCACCTGCGTCACGATGTCGAGCATGGAGCCGTTCTTGAGGAACTTCGGGCTGAAGGTCGCGAACGGGCCGAACATCAGCGACGCCTCGCCGTCGACCACGCGGGTGTCGAGGTGCGGCACCGACATCGGCGGCGCACCGACGGACGCCTGCGAGTACACCTTCGCCTTGTGCTGAGCGACGATCTTCGGGTTCGTGGTCTTGAGGAACTGCCCACCGATCGGGAAGACGCCGTAGCCCTTGATCTCCGGGATGCCCGACCGCTGGAGCAGCTTGAGCGCCCAGCCGCCCGCCCCGACGAACACGAACTTCGCCTTGATCTGGTTGGGCGTGCGCCCCACCGTGGTGCGGTAGTTGAGGAGCCAGGTGCCGTCCTTCTGGCGCTTGAGAGACTTCACCTCGTGGTTCGTGCGCACCGAGACGCCGGACTCGCGGAGGTGATCGAACAGCTGGTGCGTCAGGGCACCGAAGTCGACGTCGGTGCCCGCGGGCACCCGGGTGGCGGCGAAGGGCTCGCCCTTGCGTCGCTTCTGCATCAGCAGCGGCGCCCAGGTGTTGATGACGCGGGAGTCCTCGCTGTACTCGATGCCCGCGAACAGCGGCTGCTCCTTGAGCACCTCGTAGCGGTTCCTGAGGTACGCCACGTCTTTCTCGCCGCGCACGAACGTCATGTGCGGGGTCGCGTTGATGAACGTCGACGGCGCGTCCAGCACACCCTTCTCGACGAGCGACGACCAGAACTGCCGGCTCTGCTGGAACTGCTCGTTGATCGACACGGCCTTCGCGGGGTCGAGCGGAGCATCGCCCTGCTGCGGCATGTAGTTGAGCTCGCAGAGCGCGGCGTGCCCGGTGCCCGCGTTGTTCCAGGGATTGGAGCTCTCCTGCGCCACGTCGGACAGCCGCTCGAAGGCGACGATCTTCCACTCCGGCTGCAGCTCGTGCAGCAGAGTACCCAGGGTGGCGCTCATGATGCCACCACCGATCAGCACGACATCGACGTTTTCAGTCACCCGACCAGTCTAGGGCGTGGCTCGGGGCCGATCGTCCGCCGGGCGACCCCGCTCGGGCACGCCGGAGCCCGCTCCCCCGTGCGGCGGGAGCGGGCTCGGCGTCGTCCGTTCTCAGTTGCGCGGAGCGGTGTACGTCAGGTCGAAGCTCATGGTGGCACTGCCCGGATTGTTCTCGTGCACCTCCGCCGACATGACGTTGACGCCCGGCCGGAGCAGCGACACCGGCACCGTGAAGGACGCGCGACTGGCCGCCGCCTTGCCGGGCGCCACCGAGGACGACGCGAACGTCGTCTGGCGGAGGGTCGCATCGGCCGGAAGATTCGACCGCCCGATCTCCACGCCGTTGAGGTAGACGGCCACCCCGTCATCCGCGATCACCGACACGGTTCCGTCGTGCAGACCCGTCAGGTCGTCGACCGTGAAGGCGGTCCGGAAATGCGCGCTCTGCGGTTTGACCGCGAGGTCGTCCGGGTCGATGTCCGTCGCCGCACCGGCGACCCCACGCGCCAGCACCGCGGGGCCCGTGTGCCAGGCGGACGCGTCGAACTCCACCGTGTTCCAGTCCGCGGGGAGCGGATCGGCGGAGTACCGCCACGACCACGTCGCACCGTCGGCGATGAACGTGTCCGTCGACGGCTGCCCGGGCTGCACGGCTGCGTCCGGGGTGACGGCCTCGTCGGGCGCGACCGGAGCGGGAGCGGGGGCCGGAGCAGCGGCGTCGGCAGCCGCGGCGACACCCGCCGTGGTCGCGGAGCGGTTGCCCGCCGCATCCCGCGCCCGGACGTAGTACGTCGCAGCCTCCGACGACGCCGGCGCCGTGTAGCTCGCCGCCGTCGTCGACGCGATCACGCGGTTGCCGCGCAGCACCTCGTAGGTGACCGAGCTCGAATCCGAGATGCGGTTCCACGTCAACGTCGTCGCCCCGCCGGCCGGGGTGACCGTGAGGCCCGTCGGCACAGCGGGGGCGACGGAGTCCCTCGGAGCGAACCGCACGAAACCACCGGACCATTGCCGGGAACCACCCGCACGGACCGAGCGGGTGATGTCGCCACCCGCCCACAGCACACCCGTGCTGTCGAAGAACGAGGCCCAGGCGCCGTGCCCCTCTCGCGCCTGAAGATCGGGCGCGAACTCGTACACGTGTCGACCCGTCACCGCGTCCCAGACGCCGATCAACGACATATCGTCGATCTCCGAGGCAGTCGTCGGCGTCTCCGGGTTCGTGTAGGCGTCTTCATACACCCAATCACCGCAGTGACACCCGGCGGCGATGAGGGTCGAGTCCGCGTTCTGGGCGATCGTCTGGAAGTCGCCGCCCTTCAGCGTGACGTTTCCACTGATCAGGCGGAAGTCGGTGCGGTCGTAGGAGAACAGGGAGTGCTGGGATCCGCCGAGCCACAGTCGACCGCCCGTCTCGGTCACCGCGTTCTGATAGACCCACCCCGTGGGGTTCCCCGCGGCGTCGTACATCGGCCTGCTGAACGTCGGCGTCCAGTGCGGCGTGACACCGGCGGCACCCGCCGTGGTCTGCAGGGCCGCAGCGCTGGTGGTCGTGATCGCCCCCTGCATCGTGAAGTAGCCGGCGAAGTACGCACGATCGCCGGCCGCCGACGCGTCCACGGACATGCTCGTGCCATTGAGGTTGGCATTCCAGGCCGTGTCCGGCCGTCCGGTCGTGAGGTCGATCCGGCCCCCGTCCCACGCGCTCGCGCTGACGGTCGACGAGGCCGCCCGAAGGTGGGTGAACGAACCGGCGACATACAGGTAGTCCCCCTGCACGTCGAAGTCCCGCACGTACGGCACCGCCCCCGCCGCCCGATGCTCGGCGACGACCTGCGGACCGGACAGCTGCCCGGTCGCCGGGTCGAGGAAGGCGATCGCGGCCTGCGGAACGCCGTTCACCGTCGAGAACTGGCCGCCGATGGCGACCCGCCCGTCGGGAAGACCGGCGATCGCCTTCACCTGCCCGTTCAGGACGGGCCGGAACGACGAGACCCACGCGCCCGTGCCGAGGGCGAACGCGGCGAGGTAGGGCTGCGCCACCTGACCGGCGCCCGCCTCCGACTGCTGGACCGTGGCGAAGTTCCCGCCGACGAACACGTTGCCGCCCGCCTCGCCGAAGGACGCCACCTCGGTGTTCGCCTCCCCGGACAGCCCGTTGGCGAGCCCGGCGACACCCCACGTCGTGGTCATGGCGTTGCTGTTGGGAATCGCGGACTGCGTGATGGCCGGAGCACCCTGGGACCCGATCGTGCCGTAGTCGAGGTCTCTGGTCATGAGCTTCGGCTGAAGGAACACCTGGGCGAAGGGGCGCGCCTTGCCCCTCGTGCCCGCCGGAGCCCACAGGTACGACGAAGGGTCCTCGTTCCCCGACACCTGCGCCCCGAACGACCAGCCGTTGCGGAAGCGGTACGGCAGATCGCCCTCCTCGAAGCGGACGCGCTTGGTGCCGGTGTCGACGCCGAACACGGCCGACGTCCCGCCGCTGCCGGTGGTCTTCGACCGCTCCCCCGGGTTCTTGAAGGAGAACGACGTGAGGACGTGCCCGCCGCCCATCGTCCACACCCAGCGGTCGCGGTTGGCGAAGGAGAAGCGCACCTCCTGCCACGCCGAACCCGCCGTGTCGAGCGCGCGACGGACACGCACGCCCTCCTGCAGCGCGTCGACGCGACCGCCGTCGAGCAACCCGTCGATCGTCTTCGACGACAGCTGCGCGGGCGCGAACGCCGCAGTGCCCGCCGGGGTGTCGCGGACCTGCTCGGGTGTTCCCACACCGTTGTAGCCCTCCTTCCACCCCTCGCGGCCGCGGCCGATGAGCACCCATCCGCCTCCGCCGGTGGTCTGATCGCAATAGAACTGCTGTGGCGCCACGAGCCGCGGAGTCACCAGCCAGTACACGCCGTCCGGCGCGGTCGGATCGTTCTGCTTGACCTCCCAGCACGACGCTGCGGCCGTCTCCTGCGTCAGGCCATCGGGAGCCGCCGCCGCAGACGCCGGCGCACCCCCGACCACCAGCGAGCCCGCGATGGTCGCCGTCACCGCGGCCGCCGTCGCCAGGGCACGACGGAATCGTGCCCCCCGTGATCTCCGATCGAGACCCATTCGTCCTACCCCCAGAATCCACGCCCCTCCGCGCGCACGCGCCCGGCGCCTGCGCCCCCGCGGAGGGACGACCAGGAGCCGCCCCGATCGGGACGGCCCGGCTAGGAGGTCTCCGTCGGGACCCGCGGATGCGCGGAGCGGCGACCTCGGCCGGCTAACACGTTACCTGCCGAGCGGTTCGATCCTTGAGCATGCCGATATGCGATGACGGTCAGGTCCCGCTGTCCCCGTGGGCGGGACGGTCCCGCGCCCCGGGTCAGCGCACGGGGGCCAGGCGCTCCGCGAGCACCTCGGCGATCTGCACCGCGTTCAGCGCGGCTCCCTTGCGGAGGTTGTCGTTGCTGAGGAACAGCACGAGCCCCTTGCCCTCCGGCGCGGACTGGTCGGCGCGGATGCGACCGACGAAACTCGGGTCCTTACCCGCGGCCTGCAGGGGCGTCGGCACCTCATCGAGCACGACCCCGGGGGCCGCGCTCAGGACCTCGCGCGCGCGCTCGGGCGTGATGTCCCGCGCGAACTCGACGTTGATCGAGAGGGAGTGACCCGTGAACACCGGCACCCGCACGCACGTCCCCGCCACGCGCAGACCCGGGAGCTCGAGGATCTTGCGGCTCTCGTTGCGGAGCTTCTTCTCCTCGTCGGTCTCGTTGTCACCGTCGTCGACGAGGTTGCCCGCGAACGGGATGACGTCGAACGCGATCGGTGCCACGTACTTCTCAGGCTCCGGGAAGTCGACGGCAGAACCGTCGTGCACCAGCTCCAGGGTGTTGCCCTGAGCCAGCACGCCCTCGACCTGGCCCAGCAGCTCCTGGGCGCCGGCGAGACCGGAGCCGGAGACCGCCTGATACGTCGAGACGATGAGCCGTTCGAGCCCGGCCTCGGCGTCGAGCGCCTTGAGCACCGGCATGGCCGCCATCGTGGTGCAGTTCGGGTTGGCGATGATGCCCTTCGGACGGGCGTCGATCGCGTGCGGGTTGACCTCGCTCACCACGAGCGGGACCTCGGGGTCCATCCGCCACGCGCTCGAGTTGTCGACCACGACCGCGCCCGCCTCGGCGAACCGCGGCGCGTAGGCACGGCTCGCGGTCGCGCCGGCGGAGAACAGGGCGATGTCGATGCCCGCGGGGTCCGCCGTCTCCACGTCTTCCACGATCACGGTCGCGCCGCCGAACTCGATCGCGGTGCCCGCGGATCGCGACGACGAGAACAGGCGCAGCTCGCGGATCGGGAACGACCGCTCCGCGAGAATCTCGCGCATCACGGTGCCCACCTGGCCGGTGGCGCCGACGATGGCGACGGAGAGTCCTGAATCGGAGATGCGGGTCATGAGGTTCCTTGGCTTCGTGCGGTACGGCGTACGAGGCTTCGGGCGCGGCGACGGGATGCGGAGGCCACGCCTGGCGCCGGTGTCAGGGTTTCGGCGAGTCTACCGTGCCGACAGCGGCCGACCGCCCGCGTGACGGCGCCGTGACGACGTCGGCAGGATCCGGACGGCCGATGGCAGGATCAGCGACCGGTGCCCGCGTGGACCGTCGCCTCGGCCTCGCCGTCGAGCCCGTAGGCGGTGTGCACGGTGCGGGCCGCCTCGGCCAGGTCGTCGGCGCGCAGGACCACCGAGATGCGGATCTCCGACGTGGAGATCATCTCGATGTTGATGCCGCCCTCCGACAGCGCCTCGAACAGCGTCGCCGACACACCCGAGTGCGTGCGCATGCCCGCACCGACGACCGAGAGCTTGCCGATCTGGTCGTCGTGCACCAGGTTCAGGAAGCCGACCTCGGCCTGCTCACCCGCAAGGGCCTTCAGGGCTGCGGTGGCATCGGCCTTCGGCACCGTGAACGAGATGTCGGTGCGTCCGGTGGACGCGGCCGACACGTTCTGCACGATCATGTCGACGTTCGCGCCCGACTTCGCGACGATCTTGAAGATGTCGGCGGCCTTGCCAGGAACGTCGGGCACGCCCGCGACCGTGATCTTGGCCTGGCTGAAGTCCGTGGCGACTCCGGCGACGATGGGCTCTTCCATGGCTGCTCCCTCGGCTTCGCGAGGGTTCTTCATGCCCTCGCCCAGAACGTACGTGCCCTCGGCCGACGAGAAGGTCGACCGGGCGTGGATCAGGACGCCGTGACGGCGTGCGTACTCGACCGCGCGGATGTAGAGCACCTTCGCACCGTTCGCCGCGAGCTCGAGCATCTCCTCGCTCGACACGTGGTCGAGCTTCTGCGCCCTCGGGATCACCCGCGGGTCCGCGGTGAAGATGCCGTCGACGTCGCTGTAGATCTCGCAGACGTCGGCGTCGAGCGCTGCCGCCAGGGCCACGGCCGTGGTGTCGGAGCCGCCACGGCCGAGGGTGGTGATATCGCGGGTGTCGCGGTTGAAGCCCTGGAACCCGGCGACGATCACGATCGCGCCCTCGTCGAGCGCCTCACGGAGCCGCACCGGCGTGACGTCGACGATGCGCGCGGCGCCGTGCTGCGAGTCCGTGATCATCCCGGCCTGGCTGCCCGTGAAGGACCGCGCCTCGAAGCCCATCGAGTGGATCGCCATCGCCAGCAGCGCCATCGAGATGCGCTCACCGCTGGACAGCAGCATGTCGAGCTCGCGCGGTGCCGGGATCGGCGCCACCTCGTTGGCGAGGTCGAGCAGCTCGTCGGTCGTGTCGCCCATCGCGCTGACCGCGACCACCACGTCGTGGCCCGCACGACGGGTGTCGACGATGCGCTTGGCGACGCGCTTGATGCTCTCTGCGTTCGCGACGGACGAGCCGCCGTACTTCTGCACGATGAGGGCCACGTTCACTCCCGGGGATGACGGGCGGATCCGCCCACGCTCATTCTACGGATCGCGCACATGCCCGACCGCGCATGTGACGGACACGGAGGCTCCGCCGAGTACACGGCTCTGGGGAGCCGCGAGGGCGACGGGCTCAGAGGGCGAGGGGCTCAGAGGGCGACGGGCGGGGCCGGGGTGGAGGACGGCGGGGGCACGGGGCGCAGCCGCCCGCCGGTCGCGGCGAACCAGCAGCCGACGATGATCAGCGGGAAGCCGATCAGCAGTCCCGGTGTGAGGGGCTCGGACAGGACGATCGCCCCGAGGACGATCGCGACCACCGGGTTCACGTACGTGAACAGCGGGGCGCGCACCGGGCCCACCTCGCGGATGAGAGCGAAGAACGCCAGGAACGCCAGCGCCGTGCAGATCACGGCCAGGGCGAGCAGCGCCCCGAGCGACGGCAGAGTCGGCACCTCGTGCTGCGTGAGGAGACCGATCGGCAGATAGACGAGGCCGATCATCAGCAGGGACAGCGTGATGGTGCCCAGCGACGGCACGTCGGCCAGCTTGCGCGCCACGATGAAGGGCGCGATCGCGTAGAGCACCGCGACCAGCAGGACCTCGCCCGCCGCCAGCAGACTCACGTCGCCGCCGAACAGACCGGGGCCGGCCACCACGATCGCGACACCGACGAAGCCCACGAGCAGACCGATGCCACGGGCCGGGCGCAGCACGCCGCGGTCGCCGCCTCCGAGCGCGATCAACGCCGCGAACAGCGGGACCGTCGCCACCAGAAGGCCCGTCATCCCCGACGGCAGCGTCATCTCCGCGTGGCCCAGGAGCACAAACGGCCCGGCCATCTCGATCGCGCCGAAGGCGAGCACCCACGGCCAGTGGCGGAGCGCCGCACGCAGGGCTCCGCTGCGCAGCGCGAACGGCAGCAGCAGCAGCGCCGCGATCAGCGTGCGGCCCGCGACGATCGCCGGCGGGGAGATCGACTCCACCGCGATGCTGATGAACAGATACGGCACGCCCCACAGCAGGGCCATGACTCCGAAGAGCAGCCAGCCCCGGCGCGTGAAGCCGGAGTGCGGGGTCACAGCACGCGCCGCCCCTCGAAGGCACGACCGAGCGTGACCTCGTCGGCGTACTCGAGGTCGCCGCCCACGGGCAGCCCCGACGCCAGGCGCGACACCGTGATCTGCATCGTGGTGAGCAGCCGGCTCAGATAGCTCGCGGTCGCCTCGCCCTCCAGGTTGGGGTTCGTGGCGATGATGACCTCCTGCACCGTGCCGTCGGCGAGGCGCGTCATCAACTGTGCGATGCGCAGATCGTCCGGTCCGATGCCCGCGATCGGGCTGATGGCGCCGCCGAGCACGTGGTACAGGCCACGGAACTCACGCGTGCGCTCGATCGCCGCCACGTCTTTCGCATCCTCGACCACGCAGATGAGCGCCTGATTGCGACGGGGATCACGGCAGATCGCGCACCGCTCCTGCTCCGCGACGTTGCCGCAGATCTCGCAGAAGCGCACGCGCACGCGGATCTCGGTGAGCAGCTCGGCCAGCCGTGCCACGTCGAACGTGGGCGTCTGCAGGATGTGGAACGCGATGCGCTGCGCGGACTTGGGCCCGATGCCGGGAAGCCGGCCGAACTCGTCGATCAGCTCTTGGACGATGCCGTCGTACATCAGGAGAACCTCGTGGGGGGCTCGTAGGGCTCTTCGCGAAGGAACGTCGCTCCGAGCACCTGGCGGATCACGGCCTCACCGTAGCGCTGCACGCCCCCGGCGGCGGGGGTGCGCTCGACCACGACGGGCGGGGTGGCGACCGACGGAGCGGCGGCCCTGGACGGCTGCGCGGTGGGGCGCGCCGCTGGTGGGGCGGACGGGGATCGCGGCTCGTACGCCGGCCCGTACGACGGGTCGTAGGGCGGCTCGTCGTCGAAGGCGGGCGCCTCGTCGTCTCCGGGCAGCGGCGGCTCGTCGCGGTCCACGGCACCGTCGGCCGGTGGAGCGGGCGCGGACG